>NZ_RZRA01000090.1:0-9197 GCF_003998945.1 Mesorhizobium sp. M7A.F.Ca.CA.003.01.2.1
GCCTACGATCCCTCGGTGATCCGAGCCGGCGAGCGCGTGCCCCTCATCGATCCCGCAACCGCCGCGACAAGAACCGGAGCTTCAGCATGAGCATCATCAACAAGGCAGCCGCCATCGGTGGCGGTGTGATCGGCGCCGGCTGGGTGGCGCGCCTGCTGCTCAACGGCATCGACGTGTCGATCTTCGATCCCGATCCCGAGGCGTCGCGCAAGGTCGGCGAAGTGATGAAGGGCGCGCGCCGCGCCTACAAGCAGATGGTGCCCGGCGGCCTGCCGAAAGAGGGCAAGCTGACCTTCGCCAAGACCATCGCCGAAGCGGTCGCCGATGCCGATTTCATCCAGGAGAGCGTGCCGGAGCGGCTCGACCTGAAACACCGCGTGCTGGCCGAGATCGACGCTCACGCGCCGGCCAACGCGATTGTCGGCTCCTCGACTTCCGGTATCAAGCCGACCGACATGCAGGTGGCGATGAAGAAGCATCCGGAGCGGCTGGTCGTCGGCCATCCGTTCAACCCGGTCTATCTCCTGCCGCTGGTGGAGATCGTCGGTGGCGAGCAGACCTTCCCCGAGGCGATCGAGGTCGCCAAGGAGATGTATGCCTCGATCGGCATGAAGCCTGTCGTCATCCGCAAGGAGATCGAGGCCTTCGTCGGTGACCGCCTGCTCGAAGCGGCATGGCGCGAGGCGCTGTGGCTGATCAAGGACGGCATCTGCACGGTCGAGGAACTCGACGACATCATGCGCTACGGCTTCGGCCTGCGCTGGGCGCAGATGGGCATGTTCCAGGTCTATCGCGTCGCCGGCGGCGAGGCCGGCATGCGCCACTTCATGGCGCAGTTCGGGCCGTGCCTGAAATGGCCATGGACCAAGCTGATGGACGTGCCTGAGTTCAACGACGAACTGGTCGACCTGATCGCCACGCAGTCGGACGAACAGGCGCATGGGCTGTCGATCCGCGAGCTGGAAAAGATCCGCGACGACAATCTGGTCGCCATCATGGATGCGCTGTCGAAACAAAACAAAGGCAAGGGCTGGGGCGCCGGCGCGCTGCATAAGGACTATACCAGGCAGCTGGCCAAGCTGGCGGCGAAGAAGCCCATGGCCTCCAAGGCGGCCGAGAAGGCCAAAGCCTTGAAACCGGTCAAGAAAGCCGAAAAGCCGAAGAAAAAGACCGGCAAGAAGAAAGGCTGAGAGCATGGATTTCGGGCTGTCGGAGGAACAGAAGCTCATCGTCGAGACGACGCGCGCGTTCGTCGAGAACGAGCTTTACCCGCATGAGCGCGAGGTCGAGCGCACCGGCGTGCTGCGCCGCGACCTGATCGAGGAGATCAAGGTAAAGGCGATCGAGGCCGGGCTCTATGCCGCCAACATGCCGGCCGATGTCGGCGGAGCGGGCCTCGATACGGTGACCTGGCTGCTCTACGAGAAGGAACTCGGCCGCGCCAATTACGCGCTGCACTGGACCTGCGTGTCGCGCCCCTCCAACATCCTCCTGGCCGGCACGCCCGAGCAGCGCGAGAAATATCTGTTCCCCTGCATCCGTGGTGAGAAATGGGACTGCCTGGCCATGACCGAGCCGGGCGCCGGCTCCGATTTGCGTGGCATGAAGGCAACCGCCGTGCAGGACGGTGACGACTGGGTGCTGAACGGCACCAAGCATTTTATCTCCCACGCCGACCTCGCCGACTTTGCCATCGTTTTCATGGCCTCAGGCGAAGAGGATTCGCCGCGCGGCAAACGCAAGAAGATCACCGCCTTCTTCGTCGATAAGGGCACCAAAGGCTTCACCGTCCGTGACGGCTACCGCAACGTCTCGCATCGCGGCTACACCAACGCCATCCTCGAATTCGACGATTGCCGGCTTCCCGCCGCCCAGGTGTTGGGCGAAGTCCATAAGGGGTTCGACGTCGCCAATTCCTGGCTCGGCGCCACCCGGCTGCAGGTCGGCGCCACCTGCCTCGGCCGCGCCGAGCGTGCGCTTGGCCATGCCGTCGAATACGCCGCGCAACGCCAGCAGTTCGGCCAGCAGATCGGCAAGTTCCAGGGCGTATCGTTCAAGCTTGCCGACATGGCGACCGAACTCAAGGCCGCCGACCTGATGGTGTTCGAAGCCGGCTGGAAGTACGATCAGGGCACCGTCACCGACCAGGACATGGCCATGGCCAAGCTGAAGGCCACCGAAATGCTCGCATACGTTGCCGATGAAGCGATCCAGATCCATGGCGGCATGGGGCTGATGGACGATCTGCCGCTGGAGCGCATCTGGCGCGACGCGCGCGTCGAGCGCATCTGGGAAGGCACATCCGAGATCCAGCGCCACATCATTTCAAGGGCGCTGCTGCGCCCGTTCGGGGCATAACATATGCATAAACTGGAGCGTCTCCTGCGGCCTAAATCGATCGCCGTCTTCGGCGGTGCGCAGGCTGCAGCCGTCGTCGCGCAATCGATCAAGATGGGTTTTGCCGGCGAGATCTGGCCGGTGCATCCGACCAAGGACGAGGTTGCCGGTCGCAAGGCCTATCGTTCGGTGGCTGACCTGCCCGGCGCGCCGGATGCTGCCTTTGTCGGCGTCAACCGGCATTTGACCATCGAGGTGATCAAGGCGCTGGCCGAACGCGGCGCCGGCGGCGCCGTCTGCTTTGCCGCCGGCTTCCTCGAAACCGAGGCCTATGACGATGATGGCGAGCGGCTGCAGGCCGAGCTGGTCGCGGCGGCGGGCCAGATGCCGATCATCGGGCCGAATTGCTACGGCCTGATCAATTATGCCGACGGCGCGCTGCTGTGGCCCGACCAGCATGGCGGCATAAGACTGGCCGAGGGCGGCAAGGGCGTCGCCATCATCACCCAGTCCTCCAACATCGCCATCAACATGACCATGCAGAAGCGCGGCCTGCCGATCGCCTTCCTGATGACCGCCGGCAACCAGGCGCAGACCGGCCTGTCCGAAATGGCGCTCGGCCTGATCGAGGATGAGCGGGTCACGTCGCTCGGCCTGCACATCGAGGCCTTCGATTCGGTAGCCGGCTTCGAACGGCTGGCGGCACGAGCCCGCGAGCTGAAGAAGCCGATCATCGCCATGAAGGTCGGCCGTTCCGAACAGGCCAGGCAAGCGACTGTCTCGCATACCGCGTCGCTCGCCGGCTCGGACGCGGCCTCGGGTGCGTTCCTGCGGCGGCTCGGCATTGCGCGCGTCGATTCGATCCCTGCCTTCATCGAGGCGCTGAAGCTGCTGCACATCACCGGACCTTTGCCCGGCTATAGGCTGTCGTCGATGAGCTGCTCCGGCGGCGAGGCCTCCGTCATGGCCGACAGCGCCGAAGGCCGCTGGGTCAATTTCCCTGTGCTGACCGACAGCCACCGCGCCCATGTCAAATCGACGCTCGGGCCGCTGGTCGCGGTCGCCAATCCCTTGGACTATCACACCTTCATCTGGAACAACGAGCCGGCGATGACCGCCACCTTCACCGCCATGGTGTCGGGCGGTTTCGACCTCAACATGCTGGTGCTCGATTTTCCGCGACCCGACCGCTGCTCGGTCACCGACTGGTGGGCGACGTTGCGCGCTTTCGAATCGGCGCTCAAGACCAACAAGGCGCATGGTGCGATCGTCTCCTCGCTGCCGGAGAACCTGCCGGAGGAATACACCGCCGAACTGATGGCGCGCGGCATGGTGCCGTTGTTCGGCATTTCGGAAGCGATGGATGCAGCCGGCGCAGCAGCCTTCATCGGCTGGGCTTGGGCTGAACCGCAGGCGCAGCCGATCGACACGTCGGCCTCCGGCGCCTCTGGCGGGGACCACGTCACGCCCGACGAAGCCGAGGCGAAGTCACGGCTGATCAAAGCCGGCCTGCCGGTGCCGAAGGGCGAGCGCGCCGCCAATGCCGTCGAAGCGGTGATTTCGTCCATGGCGCTCGGCTTTCCCGTCGCGTTGAAGGCGCTCGGCGTCACCCACAAATCCGAAGTTGGCGCTGTCAGGCTCAATCTCAGGGATGCCGAATCCGTCAGCACCGCAGCGCATAACCTGTTGCCGCTCGGCACCGGGCTCTATGTCGAGCGCATGGTGCGCGACGGTGTTGCCGAACTCATCGTCGGCTTCACCCGCGATCCGATGTTCGGCGCGGTGATGACGCTCGGCACTGGTGGCGTGCTGGTCGAGCTGTTGCGCGACAGCGTCACGCTGATGCTGCCGGCGACCCGCGACGATATCGAGGCGGCGCTGCGCGGCCTGAAACTGTTCCCGTTGCTCGAAGGCTATCGCGGCCGGCCGAAGGCCGATGTCGCGGCTGCCATCGATGCTATCTCTGGCATTGCCGCCTTCGTGCAGCAGAATGCCGGTGAGATCGAAGAACTCGACATCAACCCGCTGATCGTCTGTGCAGAGGGCAAGGGCGCCTGGATCGCCGACGCGCTGCTGGTGCTGGGAGAGAACAAGAATGTCTGACGTCATTTCGACCCGCCGCGAGGGCACCATCCTCGAAGTCACCCTCGACCGGCCCAAGGCCAACGCCATCGACCTGAAGACCTCGCGGCTGATGGGCGAGACCTTCAAGGCGTTCCGAGACGATCCGGAATTGCGCGTCGCCATCGTCAAGACCGCTGGCGACAAGTTCTTCTGCGCGGGCTGGGACCTCAAAGCAGCTGCCGGCGGCGATGCGGTCGACGGCGACTATGGCGTCGGCGGCTTTGCCGGCCTGCAGGAGCTGCGCGACCTCAACAAGCCGATCATCGCGTGCGTCAACGGCATGGCGGTCGGCGGCGGCTTCGAGCTGGCGCTGTCCTGCGACCTCATCTACGCCTCCGATCATTCCTCCTTCGCGCTGCCCGAGATCCGAGCCGGCACGCTGGCCGACGCGGCGACGATCAAGCTGCCGAAGCGCATCCCCTACCATGTCGCCATGGACCTTCTGCTCACCGGCCGCTGGATGGATGTCGCTGAAGCGCATCGCTGGGGCTTGGTCAACGAAGTGCTGCCCAAGGAAAAGCTGGAAGATCGCGTCTGGGAGATCGCCCGGCTGCTCGCAGGCGGCCCACCGCTGGTGTTTGCCGCGATCAAGGAGACGGCGCGCGTGGCCGAGGCGCTGACCTTCCAGGACGCCATGAACAAGGTGACCCGCCGGCAATTGCCGACGGTCGATGCGCTCTATGGCTCCGAGGACAATATGGAGGGTTTTCGCGCTTTTGCGGAGAAGCGGGAGCCGGTGTGGAAGGGGAAGTGAGGATTGTTGCCGAAATGACGGCGCTTATCCCCCTCTGTCCTGCCGGACATCTCCCCCTCAAGGGGGGAGATTGGCAGCTTCGATCTCTGCACTCTTCTTGCGACGCCGAAGGTTGGCGAAAGCCTTCGCAACATCCGATCTCCCCCCTTGAGGGGGAGATGTCCGGCAGGACAGAGGGGGGCGCCCAGGCTCAGCCTTGGCCGCCTCTCCAGCACCCATGACCGACTACATCAAGCTCATCGACGCCGAGACCTGGGCCTTCATCGAGCGCACCAATTCCTATTACCCGCCCGATACGATCGACTACACGATCGTGCAGCAGCGCGAGATTTACGACCGCATGTGCCGGGAATTCTTTGCCGGCTACCCCGAGGGCGTCGCTGTCGAAACCTCCGCCATTGCAACGCCGACGCACGATATCCCGATCCGTATCTACCGAAGCCCACTTCAGGCAGGCGTGACGGTGCTCTATGTCCATGGCGGTGGCTTCATCCTTGGTGGGCTGGACAGCCATGACGATGTTTGCGCGGAGCTGTGCTCGCGCACAGGCTATGAGGTGGTCTCCGTAGATTACCGGCTGGCGCCGGAACATTTGCATCCAGCCGCCTTTGACGATGCCATGAGCGCCTTCGAATGGGCCGCCGCCAATCGCGATCATCCTATCGTGCTCTGCGGCGACAGCGCCGGCGGCAATCTCTGCGCCGCCGTCAGTCACGCCACGCGCGGCCATTCGAAAAGGCCGGTCGGCCAGGTGCTGATCTATCCCGGCCTCGGCGGAAACCGCTCGAAAGGCTCCTATGTCAAGCACGCCGAAGCGCCGATGCTGACCGTGCGCGATCTCGAATTCTACAAGCACATTCGCACTGGAGGGCAAGACCGTAGCGGCGATGCGACGCTGGCCCCGCTTGCCGACACCGATTTCTCCAACTTGCCGGAGACAGTGCTGATCACCGCCGAATGCGACCCGCTGTCATCGGATGGCGAGACCTATCGCGACCTGATCATCACGGCAGGTGGCCACGCGACGTGGTTCGAGGAGCCGGGATTGGTGCACGGCTATCTCAGAGCCCGGCACACGGTTGGCCGCGCCCGCACCAGCTTCACCCGGATCGTCGGTGCGGTGACCGCGCTTGGACAGGGCGACTGGCGCTGGTGATCGCGGCCAAACTCTGAGGACCAAGTGACGCCCCTTCACGCCACCGAGGCAGCCGCTGCCCGGCCGGCGCTGCGGCCGGAAAAGATGCAGCCGCCGAGGAAGGTGCCTTCGAGCGCCGCATAGCCATGCACGCCGCCGCCGCCGAAACCGGCGGCTTCGCCGACGGCATAGAGCCCGGCTACCGGCTGGCCATCTGCCCCCAGCACGCGGCTGTCGAGATCGGTCTGCAGGCCGCCCAGCGTCTTGCGGGTCAGGATGTTAAGCCGCACCGCGATCAGCGGGCCATTTGCCGGATCGAGCATCTTGTGCGGCTTGGCCGTGCGGATCAGCCGGTCGCCGAGATAGGCGCGCGCGCCGCGCAGAGCGGTGATCTGCATATCCTTGGAGAACAGGTTGTCGAGCTGCCTATCGCGGGCGTGGATCTCGCGCTCGACTTGAGCCACCTCAAGCAGCGCCTCGCCGCCGGCCAGCGCGTTCATGCGCGCGACCAGCGCCGGCAAATCGGCCTCGACGATGAAGTCCTCGCCCTTTTCCATGAACGCCTTGACGGGGCCCGGAATGCCCGATGTGGCGCGGCCGAGCACCTGGCGCCAGCTCTTGCCGGTCAGATCGGGGTTCTGCTCGGAGCCCGACAGCGCGAACTCCTTCTGGATGATCTTCTTGGTCAGGATGAACCAGGAGTAGTCGAAGCCGGTGCTCATGATGTGGGAGAGCGTGCCCAGAGTGTCGAAGCCGGGATAGAGCGGCACCGGCAGGCGCTTGCCGCGCGCATCGAGCCACAGCGATGATGGGCCGGGCAGGATGCGTATCGCATGGTCGGTCCAGATCGGCGCCCAGTTCTTGATGCCCTCGACATAGTGCCACATGCGGTCGCGGTTGATGATCGAGCCGCCGGCCCGTTCCGTGATCGCCAGCATGCGGCCGTCGACGTGGTCGGGCACGCCGGTGATCATGCGCTTGGGCGCCGCGCCCAGCCGCTGCGGCCAGTTTTCCCGTACAAGCTGATGGTTGGCGCCGATGCCGCCGGAAGCGACGATCACGGCTTGCGCGCGAAGCTCGAAATCTCCTGATATTTCGCGCGAACTCTTGTGGCCGCGCTCGGCGGTGCTCGGTTGCAGGATGTCGCCGCGCACCCCGTCGACAGTCGCACCCGTGCGGGTCAATTCATCGACCCGATGGCGGAATTTGAAACTGATCAGTCCGCGCTTCTGCGCCTCGCGCACGCGCTGTACGAAAGGTTCGAGAACGCCGGGGCCCGTGCCCCAGGTGATGTGGAAGCGCGGCACCGAATTGCCGTGGCCGATGGCATTGCCGCCGCCTCGCTCGGCCCAGCCGACCACGGGAAAGAATTTCAGGCCGCGCTGTATCAGCCAGGAGCGTTTTTCGCCGGCGGCAAAGCCGACATAGGCTTCCGCCCATTTGCGCGGCCAGAAATCCTCGGGCCGATCGAAAGCCGCGGTGCCCAGCCAGTCTTCCAGCGCCAGGTCATGCGAATCGCGGATGCGCATGCGCCGCTGCTCGGGCGAATCGACGAGGAAAAGGCCGCCGAACGACCAGAATGCCTGGCCGCCGAGCGACTGCTCCGGCTCCTGGTCGACGATGATGATTTTCTTGCCGGCCTCGGCAAGCTCGGCGGCGGCAACCAGCCCTGCAAGGCCGGCGCCGACAATGATCACGTCCGCATCGTCAGCCATTTTTCCTCCCAGAATTAGCCGGCTATTTCAATGCAAGGAATTCAGACGGTCTCCCAGCCTTCTTTGCCGCCGGCGCGGAAGATGGCGTCGATGACTTTCTGGTTGAGCACCGATTCCTCCAGCGTGAAGACGCGCTCCTTGCCGCCCTGTGCTGCACGCGCGAAGGTCTCGACCTCCAGCCGGTACTGCTGCGTGCCGGGAAAGCGGAAAACCTGCGCCTCGGTGTGGTTCTGGTTGTGCAGTTCGACGCGGTGGTGGTCGTAGAGCCCGGCATTGAAAGGCGAGAACAACTCGATGAAACCCTTCTCGCCGTGGAACACCATCACCTGGCGCGCCGCCATCTGCGTCGACAGATAGAACGACAGCTCGAAGTCACCGAAATCGGCACGGATCGAGGAGTAGATGTCGGTGCCGAATGTCTTGTCGCGCTCGATCGTCGCCTGCACGCGCAGCGGCTCCTTGCCGGTGGAAAAGCGCGTCGACACGGTCGGGTAAACGCCGATGTCGGGCAGCGCGCCGCCGCCGAGGTCGAGCTGGTTGCGCATGTTGCTGGGGTCGACGTTGTAGTAGGAGAACGCGCCCTGCACATGGCGCAGCCGGCCGATGGCGCCGCTGGCGATGAGCTCGCGCACCTTGATCCATTGCGGGTGGTAGATGACCATGAAGGCTTCGCAGACCAGCACCTTTTTCTGGTCGCGCAGCTTGATCAGCGGCAGGATGTCCTTGGCGTCGAGCGCCAGCGGCTTTTCGACCAGCACATGCTTGCCGGCTTCGATGGCCTTGGCCGACCACTCGACATGCTGCGAGGTCGGCAGCGGGATGTAGACGCCGTCTACTTCTTTCGAGGCGAGCAGTTCCTCATAGGAGCCGAAGGCATGGCGTGCACCGAAGCGGTCGGCCAGCGCCTTGGCCTTCGACAGGTCGCGGCTGGCGATCGCCGACAGCACGCCATTCTCCGCCTCGACCATCGCCGGCAACAAATGCTCGCGGCCGATCTTGGCCGTCGACAACACACCCCATCGGAACATCAGGTTTCTCCATCACGATTACAGGCGACGAGGTTTGCCCGAAATCGCCGGAAAAGCCAATGACGAGGTCAGCCCCTTTTGCCGGTCAGCGTCATGTCGAAGTC
>NZ_RZRA01000910.1:0-2269 GCF_003998945.1 Mesorhizobium sp. M7A.F.Ca.CA.003.01.2.1
TGTCATTACCCTTTGATATCGCATCGGGCGCGGCAAGCAAGACGCGCGCGATGCATAGGCGCTTTTCCTGGACGATAGTCTCGGCCTTCGACGCGTACCGTGCCGCCGCCTTGCGCATCTCGTCGGCGCCATGGCCGATCACCAGCGCCTGGCTGCCGGCACCCGCCTCTTCCGCTGCCTTCACCACATGGGCGACCATCGGCAGCCCGGCAATCTGGTGCAGCACCTTCGGCAGCACGCTCTTCATGCGCGTGCCTTCGCCGGCGGCGAGGATGACGGACAGGCAGGATCTCTGGCTCATGGAAAGGACAACCATATGAAAAGGGATCAGGAATCGAAGATAGGTAGCATCTGGCGCCATGCTGCACCAATGCGGTTAAATTCCGGTGAGGTGGGTCGAGCAGCTGGTCGATATTGCCACTAGCGAGACGTAAGATAGTCCGGATCCTTGGCTGCGAGCAGTCGTTCGACCGAGGCTTGGAAAGCGGCCACGTCGCTTCCTTGTTTGGCAAGCAGACTCTCCATGTGCTTAATCCCGCCCTCATAATAGGGCCCGAACACCTTGGACAGTGCGATCGACTTAGCCTTGGCAGTCACGTCCGCATGTAGCAGCTCTATCATGGTTGGGGGGACCGTGCTGCTCGCCACGCCCGTCCGAAATGCCCCCCATCTCGGCCTTGCGTCGGCGCAATCTGATTCCATTCGATCAAGAATGGATCGCCCTTTCAATTTGAGGCCTTCCCGATCCGTCTCGCGGTCGGCCACCTCTGACCCTGCAGCACTTAGGTAGACGTAGACCTGCCACATTGCCTGTATGGTATCGGGAACCCCCGCTCCGCGAGGTTGCGGCATTTCAAGGTGAACTCGCTCGTCCAGGAAGCAAGCCAATAATTCTTCCTGCCGGCGATGGTCCGAAAACAGGAAAGCATCCGATTGCCCAAAGTTGAACAGTTTGTGGATCGCCTCTATCCGCAAGTCGGCCCATATCTCGACAACGCTTGCGCCCTCTCTGCGATGGGCAGGATAGGACAACTTCCCCGCTTTCACTGCATTGACGTAGTCGCGCACAGATGCGGCCAACGCTACAGCGAGCGATTGTGGCCGGACAAATTGCTCAGCCAGGGCCTTGAGTTCATGGTCAGGCTGGCTCGATTTCTTCCTCAACCAATTCCACATAGGCTGCCTCCCCAATTGCCTAAGTCGATTTCGCGTTTGCAACGACAGCGCTAGCTGTCAGGAGAGGGCAGAGCTGGCGGCTCCTGATAGGCCTCTAGCTGCCACGGCCCTTGATAGTCGGCAATCACGCCTTCGTCGGCCATTGGCATCTTGGCAATCGTAGCGATCTGCCCAAGGCACCGGTTCAGGTGCCCGCGGAGCACCTCCAGTGCATCAAAATAAGCCTGCCGGGTGTCAGGCGGTCGATAGAATTCTCCAAAGCGTGGATGCAGCGGGGCGTTCTCGTCGCGCCGGAGCAGTTCCTCGAACGTCATAAATTGGCGAATACCCAGAGCCATCGCGTCAAGCAGTAAGTACAGCGGCCCATCCTGCAAGTCGGCAAGCTCTACCCGTTTGTCCACGAGCGTTTGCCTGATTTCCCCAAGCGACTTGAGCGCATTGTCAATGCAGCCATCGCAGCACTCCCAAGCGGACAGAATCCTGCGATCCCGGAGCCGAATTACGAGCTCGCGGGCAACCTTACGCTCTCGATCATTCGGGCTGACAGCGATACTGATAAATGGGAGGTTAATCGTCACGTCACCCAAGCGACCATCCACTTGCCTCCGCGCTCGCGCCAGCAAGTCGGCAATATCGAATCTAAAAGGAATTTTTCCACTTCTCATGCTGCACAATATCAAGCTTTGAATTGATTGTGCGAGCTTTTGCAGGCTCACGTCAATATTGCAGTGTAAGACCAAATGGAGCGGGGAAATTCCGATCCGGAACTTACTACGCAAGTGAAACAATATCCGTAAGCCCGCTTGAGCTCGAACGCCTACCCCAACCGCCCCAGCAGCGGAAAATTCTCCAGCAGCCAGTAAGACACCGTCTGAACGCCGCCGGTGAGGAAAAACACGCCAGCGACAACCAGCAGCGCGCCTATTGCTTTTTCAACCCGGCCGAGATGAACGCGGAATTTGCCGAGGAAGCGCATGAAGGCGCCGGAAAACAGCGCTGCGATCAGGAACGGGATGCCCAGCCCCAGCGAATAGGCGGCGAGCAGCAGCGCGCCCTCGCCCACCGTTTCACGGCCGCCGGCCAGCGTCAGGAT
>NZ_RZRA01000911.1:0-2268 GCF_003998945.1 Mesorhizobium sp. M7A.F.Ca.CA.003.01.2.1
GTGTTGCCCTGGACATAGAGTTTTGGCGCGCGGCCCTGTTTGGCGATCTCCTTGGCGAGTTCGGCGGCGATCTTCTCGCGATCGACCGTCTCGATGACGTCGAACAGTGCTACCGCTTCCCTAGCCTTGTTGGATTGCAGCGGGCCGATCAGATGCAGTTCGATGTCGGGAAATGCGTCCTTCAGATCAGGCCATTTGGCTTGCGCCTCCTGCACCCGGTTCTCGCCGAAGACGCGCTGGCCGGCTTCGATGACCGGGCCGATGTCGGCGGCATCAAAGGTCTTTGAGACCGCGACCAGGATCACGGCGCCGGCTTCGCGGCCGGCCTCGCGTTCGGCGGCGGCGATCTTCGCCTTGACCGCGAAAAATTGCTGAACGGCGTCACCCATATGCAAATCCTGCTGTTTTGACCGGCGTTTTTGTCAGACGCGGTACCCATATGGTTGACGGGTTTGCCAAACCATGGTGAACACCCGGACCACATTCCCTGAACTGCCGAGCCATCGCCCGCAGTTCGCGCATGCTTTTAAGTGAAAAACGTCCCATGGCAACCGAACGATACAATCCGCGCGCGTCAGAGCCCAAATGGCAGAAGGCCTGGGACGCCAAGAAGCTGTTCGAAGCGCACAATGACGATCCGCGCCCGAAATACTACGTGCTGGAGATGTTCCCCTATCCGTCGGGGCGCATCCATATCGGTCATACCCGCAATTACACGATGGGCGACGTGGTGGCGCGCTACAAGCGGGCCAAGGGCTTCAACGTGCTGCACCCGATGGGCTGGGACGCCTTCGGCATGCCGGCCGAAAACGCGGCGATGCAGAATAAGGTCCACCCCAAGGAGTGGACCTACCAGAACATCGCCACCATGCGCGAGCAGCTCAAGGTCATGGGGCTGTCGCTGGACTGGGCGCGCGAATTCGCCACCTGCGACGTCGATTACTACCACCGCCAGCAGATGCTGTTCCTCGACTTTGTCGAGAAGGGGCTGGTGACGCGCAAATCCTCCAAGGTCAACTGGGATCCGGAGGACATGACGGTGCTTGCCAACGAGCAGGTCATCGACGGGCGCGGCTGGCGCTCGGGCGCGCTGGTCGAACAGCGCGAACTGACGCAGTGGTTCTTCAAGATCACCGACTTCGCCCAGGATCTGCTGGATTCGCTCGAAGGCCTCGACGAATGGCCGGAAAAAGTGAAGCTGATGCAGCAGAACTGGATCGGCCGCTCGGAAGGCCTGCTGATCCGTTGGCCTCTGGCCGACGCCTCCGATGGCGAGCATGAGTTGGAAGTCTATACGACAAGGCCCGACACCATCTTCGGCGCTTCCTTCATGGCTGTCGCCGCCGATCATCCGTTGGCCAAGAAGGCCGCTGCGCACAATCCGGCACTGGCGAAGTTCATCGAGGATATCGGCCATATGGGCACCTCGGTGGCGGCGCTGGAGACAGCTGAGAAGAAGGGTTTTGACACCGGCCTCCGCGTCGTCCATCCGTTTGACGACAACTGGACGCTGCCTGTCTATGTCGCCAATTTCGTGCTGATGGAATACGGCACCGGCGCCATTTTCGGCTGCCCGTCCGGCGACCAGCGCGACCTCGACTTCGCCAACAAATACGGCCTGCCGGTGATTCCGGTGGTGATGCCGGAAGGCGAGAATCCGGCGACGTTCCAGATCATCGATGAAGCCTATGTCGATGACGGCGTGATGATCAATTCGCGCTTTCTCAACGGCTTGAAGCCGGATCAGGCTTTCGACGAAGTCGCCAAACTGCTGGAGCAGAAGACGATCGGCAACCGGCCGATGGCCGAGCGCAAGGTGAATTTCCGTCTGCGCGATTGGGGCATTTCGCGCCAGCGCTACTGGGGCTGCCCTATCCCGATGATCCATTGCGAGGCTTGCGGCGTGGTGCCGGTGCCGAAGGCGGACCTGCCGGTGAAGCTGCCCGACGATGTCGATTTCGACCGCCCGGGCAATCCGCTCGACCGTCATCCGACATGGCGGCATGTGAAATGTCCGCAATGCGGCAGGGATGCGCGGCGCGAAACCGACACGATGGACACGTTCGTCGACTCGTCGTGGTATTTTGCCCGCTTCACCGCGCCGTGGGCACATGAACCGACCGATCCCAAGGCGGCCAACGAATGGCTGCCGGTCGACCAGTATATTGGCGGGATCGAGCACGCGATCCTGCATCTGCTCTATTCGCGCTTCTTCACCCGCGCCATGCGCGAGGCCGGCCATGTCGATCTGGCCGAGCCGTTCAAGGG
>NZ_RZRA01000912.1:0-2259 GCF_003998945.1 Mesorhizobium sp. M7A.F.Ca.CA.003.01.2.1
ACCTCAAGCGCGCCCATGACAAGATCGCCGCGTTCAAGGAAAACGTCGTTGCCTATTGGGGTGGCGGCGCCGAAAGCCAGAGCGTGCTGCTCAATGGCGAGGCCTCGATGGCGATCGTCTGGTCGACGCGCGCTTCGCTGATCGAGCAGGATTCGGGCGGCAAGATCAAGTTCATCTGGGATCAGGGACTGATCTCGCCCGGTGCGCTGGCCGTGCTCAAGAACAACCCCGGCGGCAAGGACGCTGCGATGAAGTTCATCGCCAGTGCCCAGGACCCTGAAAAGCAGCTGGTCATGTTCGACAAGCTCGGCCAAGGTCCTGCAAACCCGGCGGCAGACGCGCTGATCACGGCCGACAAGAAGCGCATCAACCCGGTCGATCCCGAGAACATGAAGAAGCAGATCGCGCTCGACATGGACTGGTACGCCAAAAATTACGGGCCGGCGCTCGACGAATACACCAAGATCATCTCGGCCTGATCAGGGCCGGGATAATCGGGTGGACATGAGATCCTATCTCTCCGACAGGATGGGCGCGGCGCTGTTGATGGCGCCGCTGCTCCTGTTTCTTGTCCTGGCCTATGCCTGGCCGTTCCTCGGCGTCGTCAAATGGAGTTTTACGCTGCCGACGCCCGGCCTCGGCCAATATGAGGCGCTGCTCACCGACGATCTGGTGCAGTCGGTGTTCATCCGCACGCTGCGCATCGCGGCGGTCGTCACCGTGGTCTCGGTGGCCGCTGCCTACGCCATCACCGTCGTCTGGGTGCGTGGAACCCCGGCACAGCGCCTGATCGCCGAGTTCTGCATTCTCGTTCCCTTCTGGATTTCCGTGCTGACCCGTGCCTTCGGCTGGGTGGCGCTGCTCTCCAATCGCGGCCTGATCAACACGTGGCTGCAGGCGATCGGCTTCATCTCCGAACCGCTGGCGTTGGTGCGCAACGAATTCGGCGTCATCGTCGGCATGACGCACTTCCTCATTCCTTTCGCCGTTTTTCCGCTGGCATCGGCCATGCGCAGCCTCGACGACCGCGTGCTCCTGGCGGCGCGCGGGCTCGGCTCCAGCCGCATGCGCACCTTCTGGACGGTGTTCGTGCCGATGACGCGCTCCGGCATCATAGGCGCGGCGATGATCGTTTTCGTCTTCTCGCTCGGCTTCTTCGTCACGCCAGCGATCCTTGGCGGCGGCCGCAGCGTCATGATTGCCGAGCTGATCTATCTCAGGATATTCCAGAGCCCGGACTGGGGCTTGGGTGCAGCGATCAGCGTCGTGCTGGTGCTGTTCGTCGGCGCGCTGATGGCGCTCTTGTTCCGATATGTCAGACCGAAGCAGTTGATCTGATGCCGACCTACCGCCCCGGTCCCGTCTCGCTGATCATCGCCGCCTTCGTGGCGCTGTTCCTGCTGATGCCGCTGCTCGCCGTCATCCCGGTGTCGCTGACGCCGAGCCGCATGCTGGCCATGCCGTCGGGCGAACTGTCGCTGCGCCATTACCGGGCGCTGATCGAAGACCCGCGCTGGCTCCAATCGATTCTGCTCTCGATCCGCATCGGTGTCGTCAGCAGCGCCTTTTCAACTGTGCTGGCGCTGTGCTTCAGCCTTGGCGTCTGGATGTTCCAGCCGCGCTTCACCGCGGCCCTGGTCGGCTTCGTGCTACTGCCGATGGTGGTGCCGCCGGTGGTCTCGGCGATCACGCTCTACTTCTTGCTCACCTCGATCTCGGGTTTCAGCGCGTTCTTCGGCTACGACACCTGGCTTGGCGTCGCCATGGCCCATTCGGTGATGACCGTGCCCTTCGCCACGGTGCTGATGCTGGTCTCTCTCAGCCAGCTCGACCGCCGCATCGACCTTGCCGCGCGGGGCTTAGGGGCCACTGTGTGGGAGCGCGCCACCCGCGTCATCATGCCCAACATCAAGTTCGGCATCGTCACCGCCGCACTTCTCTCCTTCGTGCTGTCCTGGGAAGAAATCGGCGTCACCCTGTTCATCACCTCTGTCAACGCCATCACGCTGCCGCGGCTCATGTGGATGGGCTTGCGCGACAACATCGACCCGGCGATCGCGGCATTGTCGGTGATCCTGATCATCATCACCGTGCTGGTGCTGGCGGTGCGCAGTTTCGTGGCCAGGCAGCGCGGAGCCTAGACAAACCGCACCGAGACGCGGCCAAACCTGCCTAGATCGCCGATGACTTCGTCGCCTGCCTCGACGCTTATCGGTGTCACGCAGGTGCCGGTAATCACCACCTGTCCCGGCTGAAGCG
>NZ_RZRA01000913.1:0-2253 GCF_003998945.1 Mesorhizobium sp. M7A.F.Ca.CA.003.01.2.1
GGCTATGGCTGCGCCGTCGTCGGCTCCTTGCCGCGCGAGCGGCTGAACGAGGTCGCCAGGAACGCCTACACGCAACTTGTAAACGGGCTGGCAAGCTGAACGGCACCGCTTTTGCCGGTGCCGTCGATCCGCGAATGCCGATCTGGCCGAAGGACCTTTTGCGCCCGTCGGATCGGCGTCGGATTTGTCACAATTCGGCCCTAATCGAGGTGCGATAGCGCTTGATGAATGCCGTCGCATCGCCCCGAAAATCGGAAACGGTTTTTGGAAAAACGAGGCGAAGATTCAAGGTGGTGGAGCGGACTTCGTGCGCCCAGGTGGACGCCGGTTTTCCCAACGCCCTGGTTGGCGTCAAGGACGTGTTCGAGTAGGGCCATTTCCACCACCAATCGAGGTTTTCTGAAGCCGCATGCCTGCCGAGATCCGCACGGCCCGCGCGTCTGACGTCGATGATCTCGCCGCCATCGAGAAAGCTGTTTTCTCAAGCGACCGTATTTCCCGCCGCTCCTTCCGACTGTTCATCGAGCGTGAAACCGCCGAGACGCTGGTCGCCGAAGTCGACGGCCGCGTGGCCGGTTATGCGATCGTGCTGTTTCGCAAAGGCAGCGGCGTGGCGCGCCTCTACTCGATTGCGACCAGTCCGTTTTTCGGCGGGCTGGGTGTCGGCCGCATCCTGCTCGGATCCGCCGAAGATGCCGCCTTCGAGCACGACCGCATGATGCTGCGTCTCGAAGTTCGCGAAGACAACAGCCGCGCGATCCGCATCTACGAACGGGCCGGTTATCGCAAGATCGGGCGTGAGCCCGGCTACTATGAGGATGGCGAAACGGCACTTCGCTACGAAAAAACCTTGCGTGGCGACATTCCGATCGCCACCAAGGTGCCGTTCTACCCGCAGACCTGTGAATTCACCTGCGGTCCGTGCTGCCTGATGATGGCGATGGCCAATTTCGATCGCGGCTTCGTGCCGGATCCGGTCATGGAAATCCGCCTGTGGCGTGAAGCGACGACCGTCTTCATGATGTCGGGTCCCGGGGGTTGCGAGCCGTTCGGCCTCGCTGTCTCGGGCTATGAGAGCGGGCTCGCGGTGGAGATCTACGTCTCCTTCTATGGCGCGCTGTTCCTGCAATCGGTGCGCAGCGAGGACAAGCGCAGGGTAATGGAACTGGCCCAGGTCGACTTTCGCCGACGCGCGGAACTTTACGGCATCCCGGTGAATTACCGTGCATTCACAATCGACGATATCCGCGCTGCGATCGCTGGGGGAAAGCTGGTGCTGGTGCTGATCAGCGGCTTCCTGATGTTCGGCAAGAAGGTGCCGCACTGGGTGCTGGCGATCGGCGATGACGGCGACCATATCCTGATCCACGACCCTTGGGTCGAGGATGAAAGGCAGGAGACCATCCTTGATGCAGCCAACATTCCCGTGCCTTACGGCATCTTCATGAACATGGCGCAGTTCGGTCGCGATGGACTGCGGGCCGCCATCACTCTGGGAAAGCGTGACAGACAATGACCTGGGTCATCCTTACCGGCAGGCAGAGCGATCTCGACCAGGTGGCGACACCGCACAAGATCATCACCAATCGCGACTATCTCGCGCATCCGTCATTGTTTCGCGGCCAGCGGCCGAAGGTCATCAACCTGTCGAACAATTACGCCTACCAGAGCCGCGGCTACTATGCCTCGCTGCTGGCAAGCTCGCGCGGCCACAAGGTGATCCCGACCGTCGAGACGATGATCGACCTGTCGGAACGCAAGCTCTATGAGCACGCGCTGCCGGAACTGGAACTGGCGCTCAACAAATGCCGCAAGGATCTTGGTGGCGCCTTTCCGCAAAAGGTCTGCATCTTCTTCGGCATCGGGCCGTCAAAAATCTGGGACCGTTTCGCCAAGCTGTTGTTCGATTGGTTCCGCGCACCGGCGCTCGAAGTCCACATCAAGGACAGCGCCGAATGGGCCTCGATCCGCAAGATCGGCTTCCATCCGCTGGCGCGGATGACCGAGGACGAGGAAAAAAGCTTCATACAGTGCCTGGAAACCTACACCAACCGGGAGTGGCGCGACACCAAGGGCCGCACGCCGGCGCGCTATACCTTCGCCACGCTGGTCGACCCGCATGAGGAATTGCCGCCCTCGGAGATCTCGTCGCTGCGCTATTGGGCCAAGATCGCCGAGAAGATGGGCGTCGAAATCGAGCCGATCACCAAGCGGGACCTGGCCAAGCTCGCCAATTACGACGCGCTGTTCATC
>NZ_RZRA01000914.1:0-2249 GCF_003998945.1 Mesorhizobium sp. M7A.F.Ca.CA.003.01.2.1
ATTCCCGAGATCGCGGCCGCCTATTCTGTGTCGGAGCTTTTCCTGTTCAAGATCCTGCAGCCGCTGGTCGAGCACGGCCTCGTCCAGACCGTGCGTGGCAGGAATGGCGGCGTCAAGCTTGGCCGGGCGGCCGAAGCCATCAGCCTGTTCGATGTCGTGCGCGTGACGGAAGAGAGCTTCGCCATGGCCGAATGCTTCGAGAACGATGCCGCCGAATGCCCGCTCGTCGACAGCTGCGCGCTGAACTCGGCGCTGCGCGAGGCCCTGAATGCGTTTTTCGCAGTGCTCGCCCGCTATACGATCGCCGATCTGGTAGCGGCGCGGCCGAATGTACGCAACCTGCTCGGCATCGACATGCTGATGGAGCGCCGCGCCCCGGCTGCCTAGCGTATTTCTCCCCGTTCTGCGGAGAGAAATGCCCGGCAGGGCAATGAGGGGCGGCGCCGACTTCGACAATTGGCGGGAGAAGCGCAGGAAACCGCCATTCGCAGGCCCGGCCTCACCTGAATATCAATAGACCGCCGACTGCGGCAGCACGAACGGCATATTGCCCGCCGGCAGCACGCCGACCTTGAGCCGGCAGTCGAACACTTTCTCGATCAGATCATCGCTCAGCACGTCCCGCGGCGATCCGGCGGCGGCCAGCCGGCCGCGATGCATGACGAAGATCCGCTCCGCATACATGGCCGTCAGATTGAGGTCATGCAGGATGGCGACCACGCCACCGCCCCTTCTGGCGAAGTCGCGGGCAATGTTCATGATGATCAGCTGGTGCTTGATGTCGAGGCTGGACACTGGCTCGTCGAGGAACAGAAAGCGCGGCTTGCCGTCGAGCACCGGCGCCCAGACCTGGCATAGCACGCGCGCCAACTGAACGCGCTGTTGCTCCCCGCCGGAAAGCTCCTGGTAGAAACGGCCGGCAAAGCCGTCGAGATCGACACGCGCCAGCGCCCGTTCCGGCAGCCGCGCATCCTCGCCCGGCAAGGCGCCCGAACGGCCGCCGACAAGACCAAGCTTGACCACTTCCCGCACGGTGAACGGGAACGACAGCGTCGTCGCCTGCGGCAGCACCGCGCGATGGACGGCTGCCTCGGCCGGCTTCATCGTCGAGAGATCTCGGCCGTTGAGGGCAACGCGGCCGGTATAGGCGAGCTCGCCGGAGAGCGCTTTGAGGAAGGTCGTCTTGCCCGAACCATTGGGGCCGACGACGGCGGCGATCTCGCCGGGCCGCGCGTGGAAATCGACACCACTGACGATAGGCTTGCCGGCGATATCAACCGAAACATCCTTTGCCTCGATCATCAAGCCTCACAAATCAACCACGCCGCGCTTGCGCAGCAGGATCCAAAGGAAGAACGGCGCGCCCGCTATCGCGGTGACGATGCCTATCGGCAGTTCGGCCGGCGCAACGATGGTGCGTGCGACCGCATCGGCCAGAAGCAGCAGCGAGGCGCCGAGCAGCGCCGACGCCGGCAGCAGATAGCGATTGTCCGGACCAATCAGCAGGCGCAGCAGATGCGGCACCACGATGCCGACGAAGCCGATGCCGCCGCTGACGGCGACGGATGCGCCGACCGCGGCGGAGACGCCGACGATGGCCGTGTATTTCAGCCGCTGCACCGGAATGCCGAGATGGCCGGCGGTCGCCTCGCCAAGCGCCAGCGCGTTGAGGCCGCGTGCCAGGAACGGCATCGCCGCCAGCGCCAGGACGATGATCGGCCCTACCGACGCGATCTTCGCCCAGGTCGCACCACCGAGCGATCCGAGTTGCCAGAAGGTCAGGTCGCGCAACTGGCGATCGTCGGCCATGAAGATAAGGATGCCGGTCAGCGCCATGGCGAGCGCCGCCAGCGCGATGCCCGCGAGCAGCATTGTGGCAACCGAGGTTTGCCCCCGCCGCGTCGCGACCTGATAGAGCATCAGCGTGGTGGCGAGCCCGCCACAGAAGGCCGCCAGCGGCAGGGCAAGCGTGCCGAGCAAGACTGTCACCGGAGCCAATATCGTCGCGCCGAGCACGATGACGGCAACCGCGCCGAGGCTGGAGCCGGCCGAGACGCCGATCAGGCCGGGGTCCGCCAGCGGATTGCGGAACAGCCCCTGCATGACCGCGCCGGAGACGGCGAGCGCCGCGCCGACCAGCATGCCGAGGATGACGCGCGGCAGGCGGATGTCATAGACGATCAGGCTGTCGCGGGCGCTCAACGCGGCGTCGTCAGGCACTGCGCCGAACAGCCAGCCCCCGATGACGT
>NZ_RZRA01000915.1:0-2248 GCF_003998945.1 Mesorhizobium sp. M7A.F.Ca.CA.003.01.2.1
ACTTTTGGGTGCGCGGATAGCCGCACAAGCTCCTCGACCGTGATATCCAGTTCTTCGGCCGCATTGTGCGGATGAGTGCCGACAGAGCAATAGATTTCGTCGAAAGTTTCAGCGATCTCAAGTACTTGCGGAAACCGCTTCACGCGTGTCGAGATCGTCACCATACGGCCAATTCCGGCGGCTAAAGCGCGGGCGACGATGGCCGCCCGCTCCTCGGCGAAATCTGGAAAATCCAGATGGCAGTGGCTGTCGACGAGCATCAGATGTTCGCGTCCGGCTGTTCGACGTAACGCGGAAACACGCCTTCCGGCACCGGCAACGCAGTGCCGGGCACAAGCGCGTGATCCGCGTGGACATGCACGAAATCGCGGCTCTCCGCCGGCACCGCCAGCAGGTCGAGCAGTTTCGCGGCCGAGCCCGGAGTGAAGGGCTGACACAGCACCGCCACGCGGCGCACGACTTCGGCGGTCGTCCACAGCACCGTTTCCATGCGCGCCGGGTTGGTCTTCTTCAGCGCCCATGGTGCCTCGCCGGCGAAGTAGCGATCGGCTTCCGCCACCACGCCGAAGATAGCTGCCAGCGCCAGATGGATGCCCTGCTCGGCGACCGCCTTGCGCGCGGTGTCGAGCGCGGCGGCGGCCTGATCCAGGATCGCTCTGTCTGCATCCGTCAGCTCGCCGCGCTGCGGCACCACGCCGCCGCAGTTCTTGGCGATCATCGACAGCGAACGCTGCGCCAGGTTGCCGAGACCGTTGGCAAGATCGGCATTGGTGCGGTTGACGATCGCGTCATGGCTGTAGCTGCCATCGTTACCGAACGGCACCTCGCGCAGGAAGAAGTAGCGCACCTGGTCGAGACCGTAGTGCTCGACCATCGCGAATGGATCGACGACGTTGCCAACAGATTTCGACATCTTCTCGCCGCGGTTGAACAGGAAGCCATGCGCGAAGACGCGCTTTGGCAACTCGATGCCCGCCGACATCAGAAATGCCGGCCAATAGACCGCATGGAAGCGGACAATGTCCTTGCCGATGATGTGCGTGGCCGGCCAATAGTGCCATTGCTCGGCCTTTGTGTCGGGATAGCCGGCGGCGGTGATGTAGTTGGTCAAGGCGTCGACCCAGACATACATCACATGCTTGTCGTCGCCTGGCACCGGCACGCCCCATTTGAAGGTCGTGCGCGAGATCGACAGATCCTTCAGCCCCGACTTGACGAAGCTGAGCACCTCGTTGCGGCGCTCGGTCGGACCGACAAAGTCGGGCTGGCTCTCATAAAGCGCCAGCAATTTGTCCTGATAGGCGGAAAGCCGGAAGAAATAGCTTTCTTCCTCGTTCCATTCGACCGGCGACCCAAGCGGTTCGCGGCGCACGCCGTCGTCGCCGAGCGTCGTCTCGCTCTCGTCGAAATAGGCTTCCTGGCGCACCGAATACCAGCCGCTATAGCGGTCGAGATAGATGTCGCCATTGGCGGCCATCGCTTTCCAGATCGCCTGACAGGATTCGTAGTGGCGCGGTTCGGTCGTGCGAATGTATTGGTCATTCGAGCCGCCCATCGCCTCGGTCATTGCGCGGAAAATCGCCGAATTGCGGTCGGCCAGCGCCAGTGGCGTTATACCTTCCTTCTCGGCAGTTTGCTGCATCTTCAGGCCATGCTCGTCGGTGCCGGTCAGGAAGAAGACGTCCTTGCCGTCCAGGCGCTGGAAGCGTGCCAGGGCGTCGGTTGCAATGACCGTATAGGCGTGGCCGATATGCGGCTTGCCGTTCGGATAAAAGATCGGGGTGGTGATGTAGAATTTGTCGCGTGACATGAATGAACCGTCATGAATGTCTGAATGGAAAGGCGTGGCGGTGGATATCGTATCGAGGCAGCATTTGCCATCCCGATCCAGGAAACCCAGTCACATTCGCATTGCAGAATTCAGGCGGTCGATCATGATCAAGGCGTGCTGCTTCTTATCGAGATTGTAAGTATCGGTCTCAGATATAGCGTCCAGCGCCTCATGCCAAGTGTCCGACAGCGTTTTGGCTCGTGCGAGATCGCCAGCCAGTGCTGCCTGGCTTGCCGCGTCCGACAACAGGTCTAGCACCCGGCGGTTGAAGATATCGAACTGGATCGCCTGATCGCGGCCGGCCACGGCTTCGGCGAGGCGGAACGCGCCGCCGACATCGCTCTTTTTCCCGGTGACCAGAGCGTCGAGCGTCGAAGCGATCTCCAACCCGCCATACTGCGTCAAGAGGATCGCGGT
>NZ_RZRA01000916.1:0-2245 GCF_003998945.1 Mesorhizobium sp. M7A.F.Ca.CA.003.01.2.1
GCTGCCGTCGACGATATCAGGCGTGCAGCGCGTCATCGCCGCATCACTGTCCTTTGCGCCGGCGCCCAACGAGCGTTCCGACTTTTCCGATTTCTTCGGCAACAACGTCACCTCGATCGCCTTTCGCGACGCGCATGATGCGCTCGACATCAGGATGAGCGCCCGCGTGTCGGTGTCTCGGCCCGAGCCCGGGCTCGACGTGTCGCCCGATATCGCCCGGCTCAGGCAGGAGCTCGCCGCGGTGCGGTCTCTGGCACCTGATGCACCGCACCATTTCCTGACGGCCAGCACCCATGCCGGCATCGACGATGCGATCACTGCCTACGCACGCAGCAGCATCGCCGGTTCCGCCGCCAGCACGGCCATGAACCTGTGCCATCGCATTCATCGTGATTTCACCTATGACGGCGAGGCGACGACGGTGCGGACCCGGGCCAGCGATGCCTTCAGGCTGAAGCGCGGTGTCTGCCAGGACTTTTCGCATATCATGATCGCCGGCCTGCGCGGGCTCGGCATTCCCGCTGGCTATGTCAGCGGCTTCCTGCGCACCATCCCGCCGAAGGGCAAGCCCCGGCTGGAAGGCGCCGATGCCATGCATGCCTGGGTCAAGGTCTGGTGCGGGCGCGACGCAGGCTGGCAGGAATTCGATCCGACCAACGGCATGCGGGCCAGCAACGACCATATCACCGTCGGCTACGGCCGCGACTATTCGGACGTGGCGCCGA
The DNA here is from genome assembly GCF_003998945.1 of Mesorhizobium sp. M7A.F.Ca.CA.003.01.2.1. Lineage (NCBI taxonomy): Bacteria > Pseudomonadati > Pseudomonadota > Alphaproteobacteria > Hyphomicrobiales > Phyllobacteriaceae > Mesorhizobium > Mesorhizobium sp. M7A.F.Ca.CA.003.01.2.1. Next base: position 726 of record NZ_RZRA01000916.1, read on the forward strand.
TCGTCGGCGTGCTCAAGACCACGGGGGGACAGGTCGGCGAGCAGGCTGTCGACGTCATTCCGGTTGTGCTCGAGAAAGCCTGAAGGCAGGCTCGACACCGTTTTCGGACGGCGCGTGGAACCAGCGGTCGGCCAGTGGCTTATCTACGGAATTCGCGTGGAGCCGACATGTTGCAGAAATCCGGAATGTCGCCCGGCCGACCGGCTGGCGAGGACGCTGTATCGCCAGATGGCGTGTTCAAAAACGGGGCACAAAGCTCGGCCGATCATGCGTCGCTTAGTTATGTCAGCGATGCCGAGCCTGGTATCCGGCGGCTGAAGACAGGCAAGGGGTTTTCCTACAAGGGACCGGACGGACGGACGGTTTCGGACGCCACCAAAGCCCGCATCGAGGCGATCGTCATTCCGCCGGCCTGGACGGATGTGTGGATTTCGCCCGACGCGGACGGCCATATCCAGGCAACCGGCAGGGACCAGCGGGGACGCAAGCAATATCGTTATCATCCGCAATGGGCCGAAGAGCGCGATGGTGCCAAATATTCGAGCCTTGTCGCTTTCGCCGAGAGCCTGCCGGACCTGCGGCACAGGGTCGATAGCGATCTGCGCCGTCGTGGCTTGCCGTTCGAGCGTGTCGTCGCCGCGGTCGTCTGGCTGCTCGACAACACGATGATCCGCGTCGGCAATGCCGCCTACGCCCGCGACAACAAGAGTTTCGGGCTGACCACGTTGCGCGACCGGCATGTCGATATTGTCGGTTCAAGCCTGCGCTTTGCCTTCAAGGGCAAGTCGGGCAAGGAGTGGAAGCTGAAGCTGGCCGACCGCCGTATCGCCAGGATTGTGCGTGGCGCGCAGGACCTGCCAGGCCAGAAGCTGTTCCAGTATCTCGATGAGGACGGCGACAGGCGGCCGGTCCGCTCCGAGGACGTCAACCGCTATATCCGTGAGGCGGTCGGTGACGCCTTCAGTTCGAAGCATTTCCGCACCTGGGGCGGCACCATTCACGCCGCGTCGCTGTTTGCGCAAACGGAACTGCCGCAAAGCCAGGCGCAGCGAAACAGGGCGATGAACAGCGTCATCGACAAGGTTGCCGAACGGCTGGGCAATACGCGTGCCGTCTGCCGCAAATGCTATATCCATCCGCGGGTCTTCGAAGCGTGGTCCGAGGGACGGTTGCTGGATGAAATGGCGCAGGCCAACAAGCGCAAACGGGCGATTGCCGGTCTCGATGACGAGGAAGCTCTCGTGCTGCGATGGCTGAAACTGGGAGAAAGCTGACCGACGCGGCCGACGGTGGCCAAATCCGTCACATCTGGATTTTTTTATCGACGTCATGTCGGGATCGGTCTTACTGTTTCGTCCTTTGACAGAGAAAAGGACCAGCCATGCTCTACGCAATCCTCTGCTATGCCTCCGAAGATGTCGTCTGCTCCTGGAGCAAGGCACAGGACGACGAGGTCATGGCCAATCTCCTCGACGTTCAGGACAAGTACGCCAAGGCTGGTCGGCTCGGCCCGGTGGCAC
>NZ_RZRA01000917.1:0-2237 GCF_003998945.1 Mesorhizobium sp. M7A.F.Ca.CA.003.01.2.1
TGCATGGTCGGCATCTCGGCGGGAGACATGCTGGGTTTTTCGCGCGCTTTCACCGACCCGGCCGGCAAGAGCGACATCGCATCGTTCAAGCTCGCTTTCGCGGCCGGAGCCAAAGCCACGGACGCCTTCCTGTTTGCCTGCGAGCGGGTCAACGCGCCTGATGTCGACCGCGCGGCTTTGCAGGCCCACACCAACGGCGCGACCGGAATTGTCGAGATCTTGGCGGTCAGCGATGCGCCTGGAAAGCAGCATGAGTTGATTTCTATCTCGGTGGATAATCCGGCCGCCGAAAGGCAGGGCGGCATGTTTTCCCTGCCGAATGCAGATTTGAGCGTGCTTGACCGCGCGGCTTTCACCGCGCGCTTTGGCCTGCCGGCCGGCGCGCCGACAGATCTACGCTTCGCAGCGGTGGTCTTTTCGGTTCGGAACGCCAATGTGACATCGAGGCTGCTTGCGGCCAATTCCATCCAACACGATATAGCGGGCAATGATATTGTCGTGCAGCCTGCACCCGGACAGGGCGCGGCTTTCATCTTCCGGGAGACCAAATGAACAAGCCCGTCGCGCCCAATTCAGCGGTAATTGTCGGCAATGTCGTCTTCGACAACAAGGCGGCTCTGTCGCTGATCGCCGGCCCGTGCCAGTTCGAGTCGCGTCAGCACGCTTTCGACATGGCCGGCGCGCTGAAGGAACTGACCGGCAGGCTCGGAATAGGCCTCGTCTACAAGACCAGCTACGACAAGGCCAACCGCACCTCGCTGTCGGCGACGCGCGGCGCCGGCATGGACGCGGCACTTCCCGTCTTCGACGAACTGCGCAAGGAATTTTCGCTCCCGGTGCTGACCGATGTCCACACCGAGGAGCAGTGCGCCATCGTGGCGCCGCATGTCGATGTCCTGCAGATTCCGGCTTTCCTGTCGCGCCAGACCGACATGCTGGTCGCCGCGGCGAAAACCGGCAAGGTCATCAACGTGAAGAAGGGACAGTTCCTTGCCCCCTGGGACATGAAGAACGTCGTCGCCAAGATCACCGGATCCGGCAATGCCAATGTGCTGACCACCGAGCGCGGTGCTTCTTTCGGCTACAACACGCTGGTCTCCGACATGCGCGCTTTGCCTGTCATGGCAGAGATCGGCGCGCCGGTGATCTTCGATGCGACCCATTCGGTGCAGCAGCCGGGCGGGCAGGGCGGTTCCTCGGGCGGTGAACGTCGTTTTGTCGAGACGCTGGCGCGCGCGGCCGTCGCTGTCGGCGTTGCCGGCGTCTTCATCGAGACCCATCAGGATCCTGGCAACTCGACCTCTTCCGACGGCCCCAACATGCTGCCGTTGAAGGACATGCCCGCTCTACTCGAGCGGCTGATGGCATTCGACCGCATCGCCAAGGGTCTCTAGGCCGGACAATATCCTCTGTCGACCGCCGATGCTTGTGGACGGCGCAAGCCGCCTGTACGCTCTACCGGCAAATGAGCGTTTTGGCAGGAGGAAGCCATGTCTGTCGCCCGCGTCACCGAAATCACATCGTCGTCGAAGAAGAGCTTTCAGGACGCCATCGAACAGGGAATTGCGCGCGCATCCAAAACGCTGAAGAACGTCGAGGGCGCCTGGATCCAGGACCAGAAGATCGTCGTCCAGGACGGCAAGATCGTTGCTTATCGCGTCAACATGAAGGTTACCTTCATCCTCGCGGAGTGATCGGTCGACGCCGAAAAAGTCGGGAACCTTCGCCCGCGCCCCTCATTGTCCAATTATGGTTCGAAACCACAATGAGGAGCACAATCATGGCAACCCAGACTGGCCACACCCAAGCCATTGCCGCTTCGCGGGTCATCGGCACATCGGTCTACAACACCGAAGGCACAAGCATCGGCAGCATAGAGGATGTGATGCTCGACAAGATGACGAACGGGATCATGTTCGCGGTCATCGGTTTTGGCGGCTTCCTTGGCATCGGCGAGAAATATCACGCCATTCCCTGGGCAAGCCTCGACTATGATGAGGACAAGGGCGGTTATGTCGTGCCGTTTTCCAAGGAACAACTCATGGCGGCACCGGCCTATTCGATCAACGAACTGACCGGTGCCGATGGCGAGGCGGCGCGCGACGAATCCTACAATTATTACAAGGTCACGCCTTACTGGCATTAACAACAACGACAAAGCGGCCCCGTCGAGAGAGACGGGGCCGCTTTGGATTCCGGCTTATTCGCTGACGTGTAAGGGGGCCATCGCCTTCGGC
>NZ_RZRA01000918.1:0-2229 GCF_003998945.1 Mesorhizobium sp. M7A.F.Ca.CA.003.01.2.1
CCTTCGTATGGCAACGATGTCACATGGGCGAGGGGAAACCCGGCAGCGGCCCGGTGCTCCTTGTTTCCCATCGCTGCCAATGCTCCAGCGCTTTCCCCATGGAACGAGTTGGTAAACGAGACGATGTTCGATCTCCCGGTCACCTGGCGAGCCAGTTTTAGACTCGCTTCGACCGCGTTCGTACCTGTGGGGCCGGGAAACTGTAATTTGTATGTCAGACCACGAGGCTTGAGAATGTATCGCTCGAAAGCTTCGATGAAGGCTTTCTTGGCCGTCGTGGCAAGGTCCAGCCCATGCACAATTCCGTCGCGCTCGATATAATCCAGCAGCGCCTTCTTGATGACGGGGTTGTTGTGCCCATAATTCAAAACGCCTGCACCGGCGAAAAAGTCGAGATATTCCCGACCGTCTGCAGCGATGAGAGTGGTCCCGACTCCGCGATCGAATAGGGCGGGGAAGGCGCGGACGTAGCTGCGCACCTCAGACTCCAGGCGATTGAAAACCGCGAGACCTGCATCCATTTCAGGTGCGAATTGCTTGCTCATAGGCGAACTCCTCAATCTGAAGCCTGCAAAGCCAGGCCTCTTCTGCTTTATGAAGTGGCGTGTAGGTGCCGTTGTGAGACAATAGCGCGCTACATTGGGCGCCTTGCGCAAATTCTGAGCGGCGGGATGCAGTAATTATGCGAAATTGCCGGCAGGTTGCATAAGGCCGGCGGTTTGTGTGGCTGCGGTGACGATTTTTCCCAACCACCTCAAGACGGCTGCATTTGATGCAGCAACCGGGGCAGGCGAACCTAGCGCTCGATTCCCTATACACAGATGAGACTCTTGGCAGCGTGAGCCAACGAATGGAAGCCGAAGCGCGGAAATAGAGGTCCCCCCTATCATCATCGTCCAGTCGGCTTAGCGTTTAAGTTCCGAGACGTTTCCTCGGCCGAACTGGGCGCAAGGCCTCGGCTTTTGACCGTCGGCTGCCATTGTCAGTTGGGCGATGGTGGACAGCACTCTTCGGCCAATGGCTATAACTGACGTCGAGGACGATAGCCGACTTTGGTCCCATGCCTGGCCTGATCGTTTGGGCTTCCGTCTGCGCGGGGTTGAGGCTACAGTCGAGTGCATATCGCAGTTTTTCTGCGCAAATTGCAGCTATTCCGGAGAATGACCATGGAATTGGATCGGATAGATCTGAAAATCTTAAGCGCTGTTCAGCGCAACAATCGCCAAACAACGGAAGAATTGGGCCAACTGGCCGGTATATCGCCCACGGCCTGTCAGCGGCGATTGAAGCAGTTGCGACAAATTGGCGTAATTGAGGCTGATGTTGCAATCGTGTCGCCTGAGGCGGTGGGCAGGTCCCTGATGATGCTGGTCTTGGTCGACATTGAGCGCTATCGTTCCGACGTCATCGATCGCTTCAAGCAGTCTCTACAGAAGGCGCCTGAAGTAATGAGCGCGTATGCGGTCACCGGTAACGCCGATTTCGTTCTCCTTCTCTCCGTGCGTGACTTGGCAGAGTACGACGCATTCTCGAGGCGTTTCTTCTTTGATAGCCCGGCTGTTAGAAATTACAGCACGATGATTGTGATGGATCGCACGAAGGTAACCTTGGCGGTGCCAATCGATGTATAGAACGCGCAATCTTACGCGCATTCAACAACTGGTTGATCCGATTCACCGATGACTGGCGCAAGGGTCAGCCGCCTTGCCCGCCGGCCATGATTGGGACGGGAGTTTTCGTACCGCTAAAGCGGCGATGGAGCGCAAGGCGAAGCATCATTCTGCTCCTTACAACGGCCTCGTCAGCGCGATGCTGCAAAAGCACTTCTGGACCTACCGGGCTGCATTCTGATGTATCTCGCGATAGGTTTGTCCCCTTCAGTCGCGATGCGCTTTGTCCACTTAAGTCACGACGCTCCGGCATCGCCTTCAGCCCTGATGGACTGCTGGCAAGGTCATGTTTAAACGTTCCGCCCCGTTGGGAGGCCGCCATAATGCGAATCTCTTAAGAATGCGCTGATTTCCTGCGTCCTGCAAGATAATTGCGCGTTTTTGCTTGCTCGCCGTCTGCTAGATTTTTGCCCGACTCAGACATTTGCGAGTTTGCGTGGTTTTCGATTATATCGTCGTGGGTGGTGGCTCCTCTGGATGCGTGATGGCGAGCAGGCTCTCCGCCTATGGCGCTCGCGTGCTGCTCATTGAAGCTGGCCCTGATACGCCGCCGAATGCC
>NZ_RZRA01000919.1:0-2229 GCF_003998945.1 Mesorhizobium sp. M7A.F.Ca.CA.003.01.2.1
TTCTTGAGATGGCCAAGAAACATGCCGACGATCTCCATGACGCCGATCGACCGCGATTTGATGCGGGTCTTTTCATGGGCCAGCGAACTGCCGAGCACGCTCTTCAGCGAACGCATCAGCCGGCCTTCGATGCTGTCGGTGTAATTGGCGATGGCCTGGCGGCCAAAGCAGGTGCGGTTGTCCTCGAAGTTGAAGAACACGGCACTGGGCAGCGTGACCTGGCCGTTCTCCAGCGCGACGAGGCGCGGCTGCCCGTTGCGGACCACGCCCACGGTGGAGTTCGAAGTGCCGAAGTCGATGCCGCCGAAGGCTGGTCGCATGACAAGTTCCTGCATTTGTCGTCGGCGAGCCGACAGGCGCCATGAGAAATCGCGCGCTGTCCGGGGACGGGCTGCTCTGCCGAACCGAATTGTTTGTGTCTGCCATTTGGCTGGGGAGCGCGATCTACCGCATGCCTCGGCAAAGGGAAACCACTTTTCGGGGAAAATCCTAATCTCGCCGGAAGATCAGCCTTCCGAGCCAGCCGGTCAGCATGGCCAGCGATATCGCGAAGACGCCGTAGAGGAAGGAATAATTGTGGGCGACACGGAAGATCGACTGCTCGAAACCGGATTTGCGGATTTCGAGCTGGGCCGAGCTTTCCTTGATGAACAGACCGCTCTTGAACAGGAACGCGCGGGCTTTGTGGGTTCCAACCGGCACATTCGGCGCCAGCCTGACGGTGGCGCGGAAAAGGTTCTGCGACAGGAATTGCACGCCGCCGACATTCTCGCTGTAGAGGCCGGTCGCTGACTTGCGCTCCCGCAGTGCTGCCGTGAACTCCTCGATCGTCGCCGGGCTGTCGCCGGCATCGGCGGGCTGCATATAGAGGTTGGAGGCGCCGAGCGACAGCTGCTTGTAGCTGTTGGGTTCGGTGATGTCCTGCAGCGGCCGCGTCGTCGCCACCGAATAGGAGACCGGCACGTTTTCGAAGGTCTCAGAGTCCAGATTGACCCAGACGCCGAGCACCCTGTCCTTGCGGCGCACCACCACCGGTTTGGGCGGACCTTCGAGCACGACGATGACGTCGTAGCGGCCCTGGCGCGCGACGAGTGGATCCGGGTTTTCCAGCGAACCGAAGATGGTCAGATCGGCCCCGGAAAAACCGGCGGTGATCGAGACGTTGTCGGTGGAGAGACCGATCTGGATGCCTTCGGTCAGCGGGACCTGTGCCTTCGCCGGCACGGCGGCCGCAAGCAGCGACAGGACAATGGCGGTTGCGAATGTGCTGCGAGCCTTCATCAGTTGAGGCCCGCGGCAGACAGCGAATAGAGGTTGGGCGGGGTGACGAAAAGATCGATCGCCAATCGTATCGCCACCGCCAGCACCAGCAGTGCCAGCAAGGCCCTGAGCTGCTCGCCGCGCAGCCTCTGGCCGGCCTTGGCACCGTACTGCGCGCCGGCGACGCCGCCCGCCATCAACAGGAAGGCCAGCACGACATCGACTGTCTGGTTGGTGGTGGCGTGGACCAGCGTCGTATAGGCGGAGGTGAAGATGATCTGGAACAGCGAGGTGCCGATGACGACATTGGTCGGCACTTTCAGCAGATAGATCAGTGCCGGCACCATGATGAAGCCGCCGCCGACGCCCATGATCGACGACAGGAAGCCGATGCCGGCGCCAAGCCCAAGTACGGGGATGACGCTGACGAACAGTTTTGACGCCCTGAAGCGCATCTTCAGCGGCAAGCGGTGGATCCAGTTGTGCTGGCCGGATTTCTTCAGCACCGGCGCCGCACCGCTGCGCGTCGCGCGCAGCGCATTGACGCTTTCGACCAGCATCAGCCCGCCGACGGTGCCGAGCAGCACGACGTAGAGCAGCGAGATGAACAGGTCGAGCTGGCCGAGCCTGCGCAGGAAGGCGAAGACGTAGATGCCGCCGGTGGAACCGACAATGCCGCCGGCCAGCAACACCCCGCCGAGCTTGAGGTCGAGCGTACCGCGCTTCATGTGCGAAAGGACGCCGGAGACGGAGGAGGCGATGACCTGGTTGGCGCCAGTGGCGACAGCGATCGCCGGAGGGATGTTGTAGAAGATCAAGAGCGGCGTGATGAGGAAGCCGCCGCCGACGCCGAACATGCCCGACAGGAAACCCACCGCCGCGCCCATGGCCAGCAGGACGAAGATATTGACGGAAATTTCCGCGATCGGGAGATAGATGCCCACCCGTCAGTCTCGATCAGTTCTGCCT
>NZ_RZRA01000091.1:0-9157 GCF_003998945.1 Mesorhizobium sp. M7A.F.Ca.CA.003.01.2.1
GGTGTCAGCGCCTCGCCGATGTTTCGCGTGTTTTCGGCGTCAAGATGAACACCGTCGAGAGGTGTGGTTTGCGCCACGCTGCCGGCGTCGAAGAAGCCGCAGCCGGCCTCATCGGCGAGCGCGGCATATTGCGGTGCCAAAAACTTCGAGGCGTCGTCGCCGCCGGCAAACATTTCCTTGAATTCGGCATTTTCGGTGCGACTGACGACAGGCGGCGAAACGATGAGGATCTGCGGCGCCGGCCAGTCGAACGGATAGTCGTGACCGCGCACGATGTCGATCAGCCGCTGGATACCCTGCTTGGCCGCGACGGGATTGCCGTGGATCCACGGCTTCATGTCGTTGGCGCCGAGCATGATGACAATCAGGTCGATCGGCGCATGCGTCGTCAGCACCGTTGGCAGCAGCCTGGCGCCGTTGCGATCAGCACCGGCCAGGTGGTCGTCGAAGGCGGTGGTGCGGCCATTGAGGCCTTCGGCGATAACTTCGACGCCACTGCCAAGGCCGGCCTGCAGCACGCTTGGCCAGCGGTCTTCCAGCGCATGGCGGCCACCTTCGGCATTGTAGCCCCAGGTCAGCGAGTCGCCGTAACAAAGAACCGTCTTCATGCACCCACCTGCGCGTCGATCAACCCACGCTTCACCCGCCATCCATGGGTTGTGACCGCCCGTTTCCGAGCAGCCAGTCCGGTGGCGAATCCGGAAATGATGAAAGCGAAGAGGCTGGTGAAGACTATCCGCACCGCCCTCTCGCTTCCCTAAACCAGCATGCCCATCGGGTTCTCGATCAGGCGCTTGAAGGCGACCAGCAGTTCGGCACCCAGCGCACCGTCGACGGCGCGGTGGTCGGTCGACAGCGTCACCGACATCACGGTGGCTATTCTGATCTCGCCATTCTTGACCACTGCCCGCTCCTCGCCGGCGCCGACTGCCAGGATGGTCGCGTGCGGCGGGTTGATGACCGCGGCAAAATCCTTGATGCCGAACATGCCGAGATTGGACACCGCCGTGGTGCCACCCTGATACTCTTCCGGCTTCAGCTTGCGGCTGCGGGCGCGACTGGCGAGGTCCTTCATCTCGTTGGAGATGGTGGACAGCGTCTTTTCGTCGGCTTTGCGGATGATCGGTGTGATCAGCCCGCCGGGGATCGACACGGCAACGCCGACATCGGCGTGCTTGTGCTTGACCATGGCGCTTTCGGTCCACGAGGCATTGGCATCGGGCACCGCCTTCAGCGCCATCGCCATCGCCTTGATCACCATATCGTTGACCGACAGCTTATAGGCCGGAGCATCACCCTTGTCGGTCTTCTTCACCGGGGCTGCCGCATTGATCTGCGTGCGCAGCGCCAGCAGCGCATCGAGCTCGCAGTCGAGCGTCAGGTAGAAATGCGGAATGGTGGTCTTGGCCTCGACCAGGCGGCGCGCAATGGTCTTGCGCATACTGTCATGCGGGACAAGGTCGTAGGAGCCCTGTTCGAACAGTTTCAGGACCTGATCGTCCGACATCGCCTTTACCGGCGCGGCAGGAGCAGCAGCCGGCACGCCAGCCGGAGCCTTGGCGGCAGGCGCCGTCTGGGCGCCGCCACCGGCAATGGCCGCGTCGACATCGGCCCTCACCACCCGGCCATACGGGCCGGTGCCAGATACGGTCGAGAGGTTCAGGCCGGCCTCACGGGCCAGGCGCCGGGCAAGCGGTGTTGCACGGCCGGCCGATGGCGATTGGCCGATCTCCGCCCTTGTGGGGGAGATGCCAAGTGGCGGCAAAGAGGGTAGGGCAGAGGGGTGCGTGACAGAATGAGACGTTGGCGCGACAGCGCCCCCCTCTGTCGACTTCGTCGACATCTCCCCCGCGGGGGGGGAGATTGGCGCCTTGTCCTGCTTGGCCGCAGCAGCATCAGCCCCATAGGCCTCACCGTCGGCATAGATCCACGCCACGGCAGCGCCGACCGCAATATCGACACCCTCTTTGCCGGTGACATCGCGCAGGACGCCGCTGGCCGGCGCATCGATTTCCATCGCCGCCTTGTCGGTCTCGATCTCGAACAGCACATCGCCCTTCTTGACGTGCGCGCCCTCCTCGGCAAACCAGCGCGAGATCTGTCCGGTCGCCATGTCCATGTCGACCTTGGGAAGAATGACTTCGGTCGGCATGGTCTAGCGGACCCCTTTCACGAGGTCGCGCGCGGCGGTGATGATGTCCGGAATTTGCGGCACCGTCGCCTTCTCGAGTTCCGGATTGTAGGGGATCGGCGTTTCGGCGCCGCCCAGCCGCACGATCGGCGCGTCGAGATAGTCGAACGCTTCGCTCTCGGCGATCATGGCGCTGACCTCGGCGCCGATGCCCAGCGTCTTGACCGCTTCGTAGACGCATAGCAGCCGCGACGTCTTCTTGACGCTGTCGATGACGGTCTGCTTGTCCATCGGCCGGATGGTCCGGAGATCGACGACTTCGACGTCGATGCCTTCGCTCTCCAGCACGGCTGCCGCGTCGAGCGCCTTCTGCACCATGATCGAGGTGGCGACGATGGTGAGATCCCGGCCTTCGCGGCGGATATCGGCCTTGCCGATCGGCACGGTGTAATAGCCTTCGGGCACCGGTCCCTTCATCTTGTAGAGCAGCTTGTGCTCGAAGATCATGACCGGATCGGGATCGGCGACCGCCGCCAAAAGCATGCCCTTGGCATCATAGGGGGTCGCCGGCTGGATGACTTTCAGACCCGGCACATGGCCGAGCCAGGCTTCGAGGCTCTGGCTGTGCTGAGCCGCCGCACCGGTGCCGGAACCGGCGGGAAAGCGCATCACCACGGGAACAGAAACCTCGCCGCCCAGCATGAAGCGCATCTTGGCCGCCTGGTTGACAATCTGCTCCATGGCAAGCGTGGCGAAATCGGAAAACTGGAACTCGAAGATCGGCCGCATGCCGGTGAGCGCAGCCCCAACCGCAACGCCCGCGCCGCCCAGTTCCGAAATCGGCGTGTCGATGACGCGGTCAGCGCCGTAACGTTCGACCAGGTCGCCGGTGACCTGGAAGGCGCCGCCATAGACGCCGATATCCTCGCCCATCAGGAAAACGCGCTCGTCCATGTCCATGGCGATCGCCATGGCCTCCTGGATCGCCTGGGCGTAGCTCAGTTCACGCACCATCGCGTCCATCACGCCTGCTCCGTATACACGTAATTTCCCGTCTCGCTGATATCGGGCGATGGGCTCGCCTTGGCGAACTCGATGCCCTCGGCGATCTCTTGCGCCACGGCATCGCGAATGGCCTCGATGCCCTTGTCGTCGATGAAGCCGAATTCCCTGAGCTCGCTTTCGAACAGGGTGATCGGATCGCGGTTCGACATCCAGTCCTCGATCTCTTCCTTGGTGCGATAGCGGTTGCGGTCGCTCTTGGAATGGCCGCGATGGCGATAGGTCTTGGACTCGATCAGCGTCGGCCCCTCGCCGGCGCGGGCTCGGGCAACAGCCTGATGAGACGCCTCGGCGACCTCGGAGAAGATGTTGCCGTTGACGATGACGCCGGGCATCGAATAGGCGGCGGCGCGCTCGGCGATGTTCTTGACCGCGGTCGAGCGGGCTGTCGATGTCGACATGCCGTAGCCATTGTTCTCGCAGACGAAAATGACAGGCAGCTTCCAGACCGCCGCCATGTTTAGCGCCTCGTGGAAAGCGCCTTCATTGTTGGCGCCATCGCCGAAGAACGAGACCACGACCTTGCCGGTCTTCATCATCTTGGAGGACAATGCCGCCCCCACGGCGATCGGGATACCACCACCGACGATGCCATTGGCGCCGAGATTGCCCTTGCCGACATCGGCGATGTGCATCGAGCCGCCACGGCCCTTGCAGTAGCCTGTGGTCTTGCCGAAGAACTCGGCGAACATGCGCTTGACCTCGGCGCCCTTGGCAATGCAGTGGCCGTGACCGCGATGCGTCGAGGTGATCTGGTCATCCTCGGCAAGCGGCATGCAGATGCCCATGGCGCTGGCTTCCTGGCCGATCGACAAATGCATGGTGCCATGGATGAGGCCGCGCGTGTAGCACTCCTCCGCGCCCTCTTCGAAGCGGCGGATCAGGTACATCTTGTGGAGCACCTGCTTGAGCTGCTCGGCGCTGTACTGGCGGTAGACGAAGGGCAGATTGGCGCGACTGTCAGTGACGGCTTTGCTGGCTGTGGCCATGATCACGCTCCCACGGTCCCATAGACGAGCTTGTCCTGGCGAGCGCGCAGTTCGGCGATCTTGGAGCCCGCCGCGGGCGCTGCATTCGCGTAGGTTATGAGTTCGCCCTTCTTGATCGGCGCGGTGACCGAGCCGCCCTGCAGCAGGCCGCAGGGAATGGCCTTGGCGGCGCGCGCTTCAGGCGTCGTCATGATCCAGGCGCGGTAGCAATATTCGCCGATCGCATCGAGCTTCTCGCCGGGCTTCATGTCCTTCTTGGCCACGGCGGCCACTTCGGCCACCGGCTTGGCCAGCGGCACCATGTCGGCCTTGCCGTAGAGCACGACGCGCGCGCAGGTCAGCGGCACCTCGAGCGAGGTCAGGTGATAGGGACGATGGAAAGTGAAATACGGGCCTTTGCCCATCTTCAGATCTTCCATGCGCTCGGAGATGCGCGGATGCGACATGTCGGCAACGACGAAGACGCCGGGCGCGACACCCTTGCCGATCGAATAGTCGACGACGCCGACCTTCGACAGAACGCCGCCATCCTTCTGCGGCACCAGCACCTTGGACAGTTCGCCAAGCGTCGCCGCCGGGCCATGCATGCCAGCCTTGTCTGGAACCAGGCCGGTGGCATTGGCGATTGCCGCCATCTCGACCATGGTCTTGGAGCCGTCGACGAATTCGACCAGCATGCGGACATTCATGTGCCGGCGCTTGGCTTCCTCCTCATAGTCCGGGGGAATAGCGTCGATGTTGAGCGGATTGTTCTTGCCCTTGCCGGCGGCAACGATCGGGTGACCCATGGCCGAGACGAACTCGATCAGCTCCATGCAGGAGGACGGCTCATCGCCGGCGCCCAGTGAATAGGTGACGCCGAGCCGGTCGGCCTCGCTTTTCAGATAGGCGCCGATGGTGACGTCGGCCTCGACATTCATCATCACCAGATGCTTGCCATGCTCCATGGCGCGCAGCCCGATCTCGGCGCCAACGGCGGGAACCCCGGTGGCATCGATGACGACGTCGATCAGATCATTGTTGATGACAAGGTCGGCGTCGTTGGTGACCGCGACCTTGCCGGCTTCCATCGCCGACGTCATAGCCGAAGCATTCGACACTTCGCGCGCATGCCCGGTTTCCTGGAAAGCGATATCGACGGCCTTGCTGGCAGCCGGCAGGTTCAGTTCGGAAATGGCGCCGATCTCGATGCCCGACATATGGGCGACACGAGTGACGATGTCGGTTCCCATCTCGCCCGAGCCGATCAGGCCGATGCGGATAGGCTTGCCCGACTTTGCGCGTTCCTCGAGATCGCGGGCAAGACCCGTCAACGAAACATTGGAAGCCATACCGCTCGTTCCTCCCATAATGCAGGCTTGTTCGATTGCCTGACGGGTATTGAACATCTGTATTTCTGTCAAGACTAATGTCCATATTCCCGTGCTTTTTCGGACACTTTCACCGTAGTCCGGCGGGACGAGAAAGAGGCTGGGAAACCCGATGCCGCGCAGTCGCCGTCAGTGCGCGGATGGGCATCGGTTGGGATCGTTCAGCTCAGCCAACGGCGCAGCCTGTTGCGCTGCCGTGCAATAGGCCGGCACATGCGACTGGCGGCATCTTGGCCCTCGCGGGAAGTCCTGCTCAGTGCCCCGCGAAGCCTGCCGGAGGCGGGCAACCCGCCGCGTCGATCGCAAAATCATGGAAATGCACGACCACGCCATCCGCATCGATTAAGATCACGGCATAGCCGGGTGCTTTTCTGCCAGCGCCCAGCGGCACCAGCAGGCAAACGGAACGCTTGGATTACCCTCTACTGTGCCGTCCAGCCGCCATCCATCGGCAAGGTTGTGCCGGTGACCTGCCTGGCCGCGTCCGAACACAGGAACAGCGTCAGCGCGGCGAGCTCGTCGACGGTGACGAATTCCTTGGTCGGCTGGGCGGCGAGCAGCACATCGTGCTTGACCTGTTCCTCGGTCATGCCGCGCGCCTTCATCGTGTCGGGAATCTGCCTTTCGACCAGCGGCGTCCAGACATAGCCCGGCGCGATCGCATTGACGGTGACGCCGTCGAGCGCTGCTTCGAGCGCTACCGTCTTGGTGAGGCCCGCAATGCCGTGCTTGGCCGACACATAGGCCGACTTGAACGGCGAGGCGACCAGCGCATGCGCCGAGGCGGTGTTGATGATACGGCCCCATTTGCGCGTCTTCATGCCCGGCAGTGCCGCCTTGATGGCGTAGAACGCGGCGAGCAAATTGATGCGGATGATGGCTTCCCACTTGTCATCGGGAAACTCCTCGATCGGCGCGACATGCTGGATGCCGGCATTGTTGACCAGGATATCGAGACTGCCGAAGGCAGCCTCGGCCTCATGCACCATGGCGCTGACCGCCGCGCCATCCATCATGTTGGCACCGGAGTAGCGGCACTTGACGCCGAAATCCTTCTCGATGCCGGCGCGCTCGTGCTCGATGGCAGCCGCATCGCCAAGGCCGTTGATGGTGACATTGGCGCCTTCCACGGCAAAGGCGCGGGCGATGGCCAAGCCGATGCCGCTGGTCGAGCCGGTGACGAGGGCGTTCTTCGAAGACAGGAAACCCATGATGATCTCGCAAGAGGTGGGAGGGAACGAACGGGGCCGCCTTTGTGCGCCGCACCATGACAGTGCCATAGCCATATGTCGGTGCGATTACAGGGTTGAGACGGCCGTCGACAGGCCCCTTGGGCGGCTGTCAGGCGGCTGACACGGCACTGTCATGGTGCCGTGCAACATAATCCGGAGCGCATTCGCGCAGTCATTCCTGAACCAAAATGGGGCTACAGCCTTGCAGATCGCCGATGTCGTGAAGCGCGCCTATGCGATGCCGCTGACCAACCCCTCCTTTCCGCCCGGGCCGTACCGTTTCTTCAACCGCGAATACGTCATCATCACCTACCGCACGACGCGCGAGGCGCTAGAGGCTGTCGTGCCGGAGCCGCTGGAGATCGACGAGCCGCTGGTCAAATACGAATTCATCCGCATGCCTGACTCGACCGGTTTCGGCGACTACACCGAGACCGGCCAGGTCATCCCGGTGCGCTACAAGGGCCAGCACGGCGCCTACGTCCATTCGATGTATCTCGACGACGACGCGCCGATCGCCGGCGGCCGCGAACTGTGGGGCTTTCCCAAGAAGCTTGCCAATCCCAAGATCGTGCATGAAGGCGAGGTCATCGTCGGCACGCTGCACTATGGCAGCGTTCTGTGCGCCACCGGCACGATGGGCTACAAGCACAAGAAAGCCGATCACGGCTCTGTCCTCGCTTCGCTGGCCGCGCCCAATTTCCTGATCAAGATCGTCCCGCATGTCGACGGCACGCCGCGCATCTGCGAACTGGTCCGCTACCACCTCACCGACATCACGCTGAAGGAAGCCTGGACAGCGCCCGCCGCACTCGATTTGCGGCCGCACGTCATGGCCGACGTGGCGCGGCTGCCGGTGCTCGACATCGTATCCGCCGTCCACTTCACCGCCGACCTGACGCTTGGGCTGGGCGAAGTGGTTCACGATTATCTCGCCGACCGCACCTGAGCTGCACAAGCCTTTCAGAGCCCAAACAGAAGTCGGAGACCAAAGCCGTGCTCGAACGCAATCGCAACAAGGAGGCCACCGCCACCATCGCGGAGATCTCGGCGCAGTATGACCGCGTCGCGCTGGTGTTTCAGGGAGGCGGCGCGCTCGGCGCCTACCAGGCTGGGGTGTACCAGGCATTGGCAGAGGCCGGCTGCGAGCCGAGCTGGCTTTCCGGCGTGTCGATCGGCGCCATCAATGCGGCGATCATCGCCGGCAATGAATCGAGCCGCCGGCTGCAGCGCCTCGAGCAATTCTGGCAGACGATTTCGGGTCGCAAGATCTGGGCCTATACGCCGGAAGGCGACATCTACCGTGATATCCGCAATCGCACCAGTTCGTGGATGACCATGGTCATGGGGCAGCCGGGCTTCTTCAAGCCGCGCAATCCTAACCCCTGGATGGAGCAGCCCGGCGCCGAGGGCGCCACCAGCTTCTACGACACGGCCGAGCTGAAGGAGACGCTGCAAAGCCTGATCGACTTCGACATCCTCAACGACGGCAAGAAGCGGTTGAGCGTCGGCGCGGTCAACGTCCGGACCGGCAACTTCGTCTATTTCGACACCGACAAGGTCCGCATCGAACCGGAGCACATCATGGCCAGCGGCGCGCTGCCGCCGGCGTTCCCGTCGATCCGCATCGAAGGCGAATATTACTGGGACGGCGGCATCGTCTCCAACACGCCGCTGCAATATCTGCTCGACCAGGAAGAGGACCGTTCCTCGCTGGTTTTCCAGGTCGACCTGTTCAGCGCGCGAGGCGTCCTGCCGCGCAGCATGCCGGACGTGCTGTCGCGCCACAAGGACATCATGTATTCAAGCCGCACACGGCAAAACACCGACAATTTCAAACGCATCCACGGTCTCAAGATGCGCCTGCTCGATGCACTGAAACGGGTGCCGAAGGAGTTGCGGACGCCGGCCGAGGAAGCGCTGATCGAGGACTATTCGGACGCCGGCACCGTCAACATCGTGCACCTGATCTATCAGCACAAGGGCTATGAGGGTCACGCCAAGGACTATGAGTTCTCAGGCACCTCGATGCGCGAGCATTGGGAGACAGGGTTGGAGGACACGCAGCGCACCTTGCGCCATCGTGAGTGGCTGACGATGCCGACCAATGTCGACGGTGTGGCCATCCATGACCTGCATCGCGAAGACCCGACGTAGCCAGGCCGGTTATGCCCAACGGTTCAGCGTTGTTGGCCAGGATTCGTTTGAACGGCCATCGCCAACGCTCGAGATTGGCCGACGCCTCCAAACTTCGTCATCCTTGGGCGAAGCAGGAGCGAAGCTCCGTCGCGGAGACCCTGGGATCCATGCCGTGACCTTTGCCACGGAGTGCAGCGGAGCAGAATTCTGCACCGCGGCAACGCTCAGGAGTCG
>NZ_RZRA01000920.1:0-2224 GCF_003998945.1 Mesorhizobium sp. M7A.F.Ca.CA.003.01.2.1
GCGCTACGCCAGTCCGGTGCTTATATTGGGGCACGGGTCCATGGCGAGCTGCACTGTCGCCAAGCCTACTGCGTCGCCTGATAAAGCTCCGAAGCGGCTTCTTTCAGCGCGCGCCGGCCGTCGGACCTGAAATACATCATGTGCCCGCCCTCGACGACATCGAGACGGATGGGCTTGGCATTGGCGAGCGACGGGATCTGGCTCACCAGGTAGCGCGAGGCGAGGTAAGGTGTCACCAGATCGGTGTAGCCGTTAACGATCACGACGCCGAGCGAAGGGTTCAGCGAGCGTGCGCGCTGCAGATCGTCCATCACCCCGGCATAGCCTTGCCGCGAGGCGCCGGTCCCGTAATCCCAATTGTGGCTGATTTCGCCATTGAGCAGCCGATAGCTGACATCGGTGCGAAAATGCAGTTCGTCGCTGATATAGCCGACGAATGCCGACGTCAGCGCCGGCACGCTGCGGTCGAGCACCGGATCCGGGCCGGCGATGCGGGCGCTCTCGGGCGCGATGTCGGCCGTGCCGATCGTGGCGTCATAGGGGCTGAGCACCTTGCCGCTGGCGCGGGCGAACTCCCTTGCGAACAGGCCGGTGGGGATGCGGGCGGAGTTCCGCTGCACCAGGTCGAGCGGCAGGCCGGTGATGTCAGCCACGCGTTGGCTGGCCAGCCGCCTGCCTTGCTCCAGTCCGCTGGTGATTGCCGTGAGGTAATCGCCCATCGCATAATGTTCGACGTCTGCCAGCTTCTCCCGCAACGCGTCGCCGCTGACGCCTTCGGCGCGCAGGCGCACCGCAGCCAGTGAAGGCAGTTCGAGCGCCCAATGCAGCGGCTCGAATTCGTCGGGCTGCACCAGCGTGAACTCCAGCGCCGGCGAGATCAGCACGATGCCGTTCGGACTGATGCCGATATCTTCCTGCAACGTCCTGGCGAGCAGCGCTGCGCGGAACCCGCCATAGCTTTCGCCGGCGAGGAACAGTGGCGACCCGGTGCGGCCGTTCTGCGCGAGATAGAGCCGGATGAAGGCGCCTATCGAGCTGGCATCCTGGTTTACGCCCCAGAAATCGCGCGTGTCCTGCCCCGGTGCCTCGCGGCTATAGCCTGTTCCCACCGGATCGACGAAGACGAGATCGGTCATGTCGAGCCAGCTGTCCGGATTGTCGATCAGTCTTTGCGGTGACGGCAGGAATTCGCCGTCGGCTCCCGTCGCGATTATCCGTGGACCGAGTGCGCCGATATGCAGATAGGCGGACGCTGCTCCAGGGCCGCCGTTGAACACGAAGGTGATCGGCCGCTGCTGGTCTTTGGCCCCGCTTGCCGGCGGCTCCAGTGTGTAGGCGACGTAGAAGATCTCCGCCGTGACGTCGCCCTTGCCCGATAGCAGCGACAGGGTCGCCGCCTTTGCCTGGTAATCCAGCTTGCGCCCGGCCAGCGTGATCGAATGGTTGGTGGTCTGCGGCGGCGGCAGCAGGGATAGCACGCCGCCCGAGGGCGCCGGCCGCTCCGCCGTTTCAGCCAGGACGGGCTGCGCCAGGACGGCGAGCATCGGCAGGATAAGGCAGATCAGTTTCAATTTGACCGGCATGATGGCTCCGCGACAACGACTCCCGCATAGGTATGGCCGAGAGGGTCGAAGTCAAAGGAAATGGCTGATTTGAACTTGCAACGGCTTGCGCTAGAGCCGGATGATTTCAGGTCGATCGACCTGAAATCTGAATCCGGCTCTAAATCAAACAGATGGAGCATGATGCCGTCCGAAAACCGCTTCACACTTTTCGGCATCATGCCTAGTATGAATTGGAATGCAGTCGAACCTTTCCCTCGATCAGTTTGGGCGCTGGAGCGGCGGTGTCGCCGCTGCGGCCGTTGCCGTGACACCCGAAGAATTGTCGGCTCGCTTCACGGCAGCGGCGAGCGAGTTGCTTGGCTCCGACCGCGCCTATGTCGGCTTTTACCGTCGCGACATCACATCCCTGACCATCGACGATGCCGGTCCCGATCGCTGGAACCGCGACTACGATGCACGACTGTATCGCCAGGATCCCTTCTTCCAGAGGTTCGCCAGCACAAGGCAGGATTTCCTGTTGCCGCTGTCGGCACTCCGCAATGGCGACTTCCAGCGGACTCCCTACTATCGCGAATTCTTCGGCCCTTCCGACAGTTTCGACGAGATCACCGGCGTGTTCAATCTCGACCGGCTGACCGCTGGCTATGTCACTTTTCTCA
>NZ_RZRA01000921.1:0-2222 GCF_003998945.1 Mesorhizobium sp. M7A.F.Ca.CA.003.01.2.1
ACTTGCGACGGTCTCGGCAGCCAGCGCGCCATCGACGGCAATCTGATCGTGCCGGATGAAAACATCTCGCTGCGCGACGGCGCCGTCAGCCCGTGGGCGAAGTCGACCTCGCCCTATTACGCGCAGACGCTGGAGGCATTGGGCAAGGCCTATGGCTTCAAGCTCGGCGACAAGTTCAAGGATTTGTCCGAAGAGGCCAAGGAAGCCGTCCTGCGCGGCACCGGCGAGCGCGAGATCACCTTCCAGTATGATGACGGCCTGCGCTCCTACAAGACGACGAAGACTTTCGAAGGCGTCATCCCCAATCTCGAGCGGCGCTGGAAAGAGACCGAATCCGCCTGGATGCGCGAGGAGATCGAGCGCTTCATGTCGGCCACACCCTGCCCGGTCTGCAAGGGCTATCGGCTGAAGCCCGAGTCGCTGGCGGTGAAGATCGCCGGCAGGCACATCGGCGAAGTCACCGAGCTTTCCATCCGCAAGGCCGACCAGTGGTTCACCGACCTGCCCGCGTCGCTCAACGACAAGCAGAACGAAATCGCGGTGCGTGTGCTCAAGGAAATCCGTGAACGGCTGCGCTTCCTCAACGATGTCGGGCTCGACTATCTGACGCTGTCGCGCAATTCCGGCACGCTGTCGGGCGGCGAGAGCCAGCGCATCCGGCTGGCATCGCAGATCGGCTCCGGCCTGACCGGCGTGCTCTATGTGCTGGACGAGCCGTCGATCGGCCTGCACCAGCGCGACAATGCGCGCCTGCTCGATACGCTGAAGCACCTGCGCGACATCGGCAACACGGTGATCGTCGTCGAGCATGACGAGGACGCCATCCTGCATGCCGACTATGTCGTCGACATGGGCCCGGCCGCCGGCATCCATGGCGGCGAGATCATCGCCCAGGGCACGCCGCAGCAGGTCATGGCCAATCCCAATTCGATCACCGGCAAATATCTGTCGGGCGCGCTCGAAGTGGCGACGCCCGGCGTGCGGCGTGAAGCGAAGAAGAACCGCCGCATCAAGATCGTCGGCGCGCGCGGCAACAATCTGAAGAACGTCACCGCCGAAATCCCACTCGGCACCTTCACCGCCGTCACTGGCGTGTCCGGCGGCGGCAAGTCGACCTTCCTGATCGAGACGCTGTTCAAGGCCGCTTCGAGACGCATCATGGGCTCGCGCGAACATCCGGCCGACCACGACCGCATCGAGGGCCTCGAATTCCTCGACAAGGTCATCGACATCGACCAGTCGCCGATCGGCCGCACACCGCGTTCAAACCCGGCCACCTATACCGGCGCCTTCACGCCGATCCGCGACTGGTTCGCTGGCCTGCCGGAGGCCAAGGCGCGCGGCTATCAGCCGGGACGCTTTTCGTTCAACGTCAAGGGCGGCCGCTGCGAGGCCTGCCAGGGCGACGGCGTCATCAAGATCGAGATGCACTTCCTGCCCGACGTCTACGTCACCTGCGACGTCTGTCACGGCAAGCGCTATAACAGAGAGACGCTCGATGTCCTGTTCAAGGGCAAGTCGATCGCCGACGTGCTCGACATGACGGTCGAGGAAGGCGTCGATTTCTTCGCCGCCGTGCCCGGCGTGCGCGACAAGCTCGACACGCTGAAGCAGGTCGGCCTCGGCTACATCCATATCGGCCAGCAGGCGACAACGCTGTCCGGCGGCGAGGCGCAGCGCATCAAGCTGGCCAAGGAACTGTCGCGCAAGGCGACCGGCAAGACGCTCTATATCCTGGATGAGCCGACCACTGGCCTGCATTTCCACGACGTTGCCAAACTGCTGGAAGTGCTGCACGAACTGGTAGACCAGGGCAACACGGTGGTGGTCATCGAGCACAATCTCGAAGTGATAAAAACCGCGGACTGGGTGCTCGACCTCGGCCCCGAAGGCGGCGATGGCGGCGGCGAACTGGTCGCCTCCGGCACGCCGGAAGCCATCGTGCGCGAAAAGCGCAGCTACACCGGCCAGTTCCTCAAGGAGCTTCTGGAGCGACGTCCCGGAGGCAAACGCGAAGCGGCGGAGTGATCGACCGGTTGGCGCCTGGAGAGCTTTTGAATGACAATCAGAAGAGCGCTTGCCGGTGATCTCCAAACCGTCGTCTCGCTGACGGAAGCGGCTTATGCGCCTTACATCGCACTGTTCGGCGCGCCGCCGGTCCCGGTCACCGAGGACTATGCACCGCGCATCGTGCGCGGCGAGGTCTGGTTGCTGGAAAGTGG
>NZ_RZRA01000922.1:0-2218 GCF_003998945.1 Mesorhizobium sp. M7A.F.Ca.CA.003.01.2.1
GGCTGGCGCTGTCCAAGGTGGAAAACCCCGACATCGAGGGTGGCATCTTCTTTTCCGACATGAACCTGGTCTTTTCGGCGGCGATTGCCGGCCAGGGCATCGCCATGGGCGACGAACTGACCAGCCGGCGGGCGCTGAGCGAGGGCCGGCTGGTCAGGCCGTTCGACATCGCGATCAAGTCGCCACGCTCTTATTTCCTGGTCTCCGAACACGCCAAGGCTTCGCATCCGGTGCTGGAAGCGTTCGCGGGATGGCTGCGGTCGAAACTCCAGGAGAACCGCATTCTGCCGTATTGAGGGCAAGGCGGCGCCATCTCGCCATAGATGAATGGAATTTGCCGATCACGCGAAAACTATTCGGTTGCGGTGAGCCGGCACCCTGCCTACGATTTCGACAAGCGTTAGGGAAAGGGCAGTATGCAGCAACCCGGCCGTGCCGCAGAGATCAAGGCAATCGGGATCGGCAAGAGCTTCGGCTCGTTCCGTGCGCTGGACAATCTGTCGCTCGATATCGGCCGTGGCGAGTTCCTGACCCTGCTGGGGCCGTCGGGTTCGGGCAAGACCACCTTCCTGATGATCCTTGCGGGCTTCGTGCAGCCGACCGAGGGCAAGCTGTTCAGCGACGGCGTCGACATCACCGACCGACCGGCAGAGCAACGTGCCGCCGGCATGGTGTTCCAGGGCTACGCGCTGTTCCCGCATATGAGCGTCGAAGCCAACATCGCCTTCCCACTCAAGGTGCGCAAGAAACCGGCCGCCGACATCAAGCGCCGTGTCGGCGAGATGATCGAGCGCGTCGGTCTCAAGGGCCACGAGAAGAAACTGCCGGCGCAACTGTCGGGCGGCCAGCAGCAGCGCGTGGCGCTGGCCCGTGCGCTGGTGTTCGAACCTGGCGTGCTGTTGCTCGATGAGCCGTTCTCGGCGCTCGACAAGAGCCTGCGCGGCCAGATGCAGGCCGAGATGAAGCGGCTGCACCAGGAAACCGGAACCACTTTCGTCTTCGTCACCCACGACCAGAGCGAGGCGCTGGCGCTGTCGTCGCGCGTTGCCATCTTCAACCACGGCAAACTGCTGCAGGTCGGAGCGCCCGACGAAGTCTACGACCGGCCGGACAACCGCTTCGTCGCCGAGTTCCTCGGCGAAATCAACATGCTGCCGCTGAAGGGCGTCAAGCCTGCCGGCAATGGCTCGACCGGCCTTTGCGAAGACCGCGCGGTCAGCATGGGCTGCAAGGCCGAACTCGTGCGCGGCGATGCCATCCTGGCGATCCGGCCCGAATACATGTCGATATCGGGCGAGGCGGCGGATGGCGAGAATGGCATCGCCGCTACCGCCACCAACTCCACCTATCTCGGTGCTGCGACGCGGCTCGACCTGACGACACGGCAAGGCGCCAAGGTTACCGTCTCGGTGCCGAACGAGGTGGCGGCCGCAGCGCTCAGCAAGGGCAATTCCGTCTGGCTCACCTGGCCGGCGGAAAAGGGTTTCCTCCTTCCGCATGGAGGGCAATGACGACGGTGTGGCGAGATGTCGCTCCACCGCTTTCCGGCACTATCAACAACAAAAAAGGGGAACTGACATGACACATGACAACAAAAAACAAGCCGTCGAGAGCCTGTCCGCCAGGGCAGGTCGCGGCGAGATCTCGCGCCGGCAGTTCACACAGCTGGCGGCACTCGTGCTGGCCGGCACGCCGATGCTGCTGCGCTCGACAGGTGCCTTTGCGCAGGCCAAGGAACTGGTGCTGGTCAACTGGGGTGGCGATGCCATCACCGCCTATGATGCCGCCTATGGCCAGGCCTTCACCAAGGACACCGGCATCGCCGTCAAGATGGACGGTTCGGGTCCGACCGAAGGCGCCATCGCCGCGCAGTTCAAGAGCGGCGCGCCGACCTGGGATCTCGTCGACGTAGACCCCTTCTCGGCCATCACGCTCGGCGCCCAAGGGGCTCTCGAGCCGATCGATTACAACATCGTCGACAAGAAGAAGATGCGGCCCGGCTTTGGTTGGGAATACGCCGCCTCGACCTATTTCTTCTCCTATGTCATCGCCTATGATTCCGAGAAGTACGGCAAGGACGCGCCGACCGGCATGGCCGATTTCTTCGACGTGAAGAAATTCCCCGGCAAGCGCTCGCTCTACAAATGGGGCGTATCGAGCTGGGAAGCAGCACTTCTGGCCGACGGCATCGCGCCGGCGTCGCTCTACCCGCTCGACC
>NZ_RZRA01000923.1:0-2213 GCF_003998945.1 Mesorhizobium sp. M7A.F.Ca.CA.003.01.2.1
GATCCAGACGCCATCGAAGCACTCCTGAACAGCCTTGGCGATGCTTGTTTTTCGATCGCGGCGCACCGTTCAGGATGATGATCTGGCCGATTATGCCTACCCTCGCTCCAATAAAAAAGCCCCGTCTCCGGGGCTTTTTTGACTTTCGTAAGCTCAGTTCTTTCGGGGCAGTTGTGGCACCAGGCTGCGCTTGCCGCCGTCCTTGCCCTTGGCTTCGGGCTTCTGCGCCACCAGCTTCTTGGCCGCCGGCTTTTTCACCACGGCCTTTCTGGACTTCGGCGTTTCTTCCGGCTCTTCCTTCTTCGGCTTCACCGGCGCCTCGTCGGCCAGCGATTCGAGCTTCAGGCCGGTCTCGCCGGTTTCCTTCTTCTCGACGGTGACGCGCACCGTGCCGCCCTTCTTGAGCTTGCCGAACAGCACCTCGTCGGCCAATGGCTTCTTGATGTGCTCCTGGATCACACGACCGAGCGGCCGCGCGCCCATGCGCTCATCATAGCCCTTGTCGGCGAGCCAGGCGATCGCGTCCGCCGACAGGTCGAAGGTGACGCCACGCTCGGAAAGCTGGGCCTCGAGCTGCATGACGAACTTCTGCACCACCTGATGGATGACCGGCACCGGCAGCGAGCCGAACGGGATGATCGCATCGAGACGGTTGCGGAACTCCGGCGTGAACAGCCGGTTGATCGCCTCGACATCGTCGCCTTCGCGCTTGGTCGAGCCGAAGCCGATCGCCGCACGCTGCGCATCCGACGCGCCCGCATTGGTGGTCATGATCAGGATCACATTGCGGAAGTCGATCTGCTTGCCGTTGTGGTCGGTCAGCTTGCCATGGTCCATAACCTGCAACAGGATGTTGAACAGGTCCGGATGCGCCTTCTCGACCTCGTCCAGCAACAGCACGCAATGCGGATGCTGGTCGACGCCGTCCGTCAGAAGACCGCCCTGGTCGAAGCCGACATAGCCGGGAGGAGCACCGATCAGCCGCGACACGGTGTGGCGCTCCATATATTCCGACATGTCGAAGCGGATCAGCTCCACGCCGAGCGACGCGGCCAACTGCTTGGCCACTTCGGTCTTGCCGACGCCGGTCGGGCCGGAGAACAGGTAGGAGCCGATCGGCTTCTCCGGTTCGCGCAGGCCGGCACGCGCCAGCTTGATCGCCGAGGTCAGTGCGGTGATCGCAGTGTCCTGGCCATAGACGACTCGCTTCAGCTCGATATCGAGGCCCTGCAGCACCTTCTCGTCGTCGGCCGAAACCGTCTTCGGCGGGATGCGGGCCATGGTGGCGATCGTCGCCTCGATCTCCTTGATGCCGATAGTCTTCTTGCGCTTGGCTTCCGGCACCAGCATCTGCGAGGCGCCGGTCTCGTCGATCACGTCGATCGCCTTGTCCGGCAGCTTGCGGTCGTTGATGTAGCGTGCCGACAGTTCCACCGAGGCCTTGATCGCCTCGTTGGTGAACTTCACCTTGTGGAACTCCTCATAATAGGGCTTGAGGCCCTTCATGATCTCGATCGCGTCCTCGATGGTCGGCTCGTTGACGTCGATCTTCTGGAAGCGCCGCACCAAGGCACGGTCCTTCTCGAAGAACTGGCGGAATTCCTTGTAGGTGGTCGAGCCGATGCAGCGGATCGCACCCGACGACAGCGCCGGCTTCAACAGGTTGGACGCATCCATGGCGCCGCCTGAAGTCGCCCCTGCCCCGATCACCGTGTGAATCTCGTCGATGAACAGCACGGCGCCAGGATAATCCTCGAGCTCCTTGACGACCTGCTTCAGCCGTTCCTCGAAATCACCGCGATAGCGCGTGCCGGCGAGCAGCGTGCCCATATCGAGCGCGAAGATGGTGGCATTGTGCAGCACTTCGGGAACGTCGCCCTCGACGATGCGCTTGGCCAGGCCCTCGGCGATCGCCGTCTTGCCGACGCCGGGGTCACCGACGTAGAGCGGGTTGTTCTTGGAGCGGCGGCACAGCACCTGGATGGTGCGGTTGATCTCGGACTCGCGGCCGATCAGCGGGTCGATCTTGCCGGCCTTGGCCTTGTTGTTGAGATTGACGCAATAGGCCGTCAGCGCGTCCTGCTGCTGCTTCTTCTTGCCGCCTTCCTCTTGCGGCTCGGCGCCGTTCTGGCCGCCCTGCTCGTCATCGGCGCCGCGCGGCGAGCGTGTCTCCGACGCGCCCGGACGCTTGGCAATGCCGTGCGAGATGTAGT
>NZ_RZRA01000924.1:0-2208 GCF_003998945.1 Mesorhizobium sp. M7A.F.Ca.CA.003.01.2.1
AGCATGGCCAGGCCGAACAGCTTTCTCGGCGGCGCCGGCATTCAATGGATGAACCCGAAGGGATGGGCGATGGGACTGGGCGCCGCGGCGTCGTTCGCGGCATTGGCCAGCGGACCGATGCAGCTCGCGCTGCTGCTCGGCGCCACTTTCGGCCTCGCGGCCGCCGCCTCGCTGTCACTGTGGTGCGTGGCCGGCATGGTGCTGGCGCGGCTGCTCAAGACCGAATGGCAATGGCGCGCGCTCAACGTCGTGTTGGCGCTGGTACTGGCCGCCTCGATCATTCCGATGTGGCGGTCGGTGTAAAGCGCTCAAGCCAAAACCCGCGCCAGCCCCCCACCCTGACCTTCGGTCCGACCTCCCCACAAGGGGGAGGTGGGGAGTCCAGCTTTTCGCACCCCACAAGACCATTGTCGCATGGGCGGACAAGCCGCGTCCCCAACCTTCCCCCTTATGGGGGTCCGAAGGACGGGCGAGACCCGTGGCTCGCCCCGGCAAGTCGCTGCGAAGCAGCGGGGTGGGGGTCCTGGTTCGCAAAGCGAACCAGCCTCTCAAACTTCAAACCCCGTAACGCGCCGCCGGCTTGTCGGCGTGCAGGCTGCCGTAGAAGGCTTGCCGGGCGCCGAGGAATGTGTCGAGCTTGGCCGCATCGGCAAGCGCGGGCACGGTGACCGCCTCGCCTTTGGCCAAGCCGACAAGTGCGGCATCGACCATGTCGTCGGCGGTCATGATGATCTCCTTCGGAACGTTGGCGATATCGGTGCCGGCAAGTTCCCAGAAATCGGTCCGGGTCGCGCCCGGCAGCACCACCTGCACCTTCACATTGGTGCCCTCAACCTCACGGTGCAGGGCTTCGGTGAAGTTGACCACATAAGCTTTGGTGCCGCTGTAGATGCCGCCGAAGGAGGTGTCGAAGGCGAGCACCGAGGCGATGTTGACGATGCCGCCGCGGTTGCGTGCCAAAAGCCCCGGCAGCACGGCGCGGGTTAGACGCGTCAAGGCGATGGTGTTGACCTTGATCATGCGCTCGGCCGCGTCGACATCGGCGGTGGCCACGACGGCCTGGCCGCCGATGCCGGCATTGTTGACCAGCAGTGTGATGCTCTCGTCGGCTGTTACAGCTTGCTCGACGCGGCGCACATCATCGTCGTTTGCAAGATCGGCGCTGATCACGCCGACCTTGCGGCTATAGGTCTGGCGCAGCTTCCCGGCCAGTTCCTCCAGCCGGTCGGCGCGCCGCGCCACCAGCACCAGATCGTAGCCCTGCCCGGCCAGCCGGTCGGCATAGACCGCGCCGATGCCCGACGAAGCACCGGTGACGACCGCCGTGCCCTTGTTGCCCTGTCCACTCATTGTCCTGTTCCTTCTTCAACTGATCTTGTTCGTTTCGAATGACCCCCGGCACCGTGGCATCTGCCGCGCTGCCGGAAAGCCGCAAGATAGTGGCATATACCATTAATCGTGAAGTAGGCATATGCCACTATCTTGTCAATGAGACGGGCGGGGATTATTTGAGGGGAGCAGCCGGGCCTCATTCGCCGGCGCCAGGGACCATCATGTCAAAGGACAGCCTGCCCGGCCTCACGCTCTGCAACAACGCCGCGCTGCGCCGCGCGGCGCGCAAGCTCGGCAAGTTTTATGATGATGTGGTGGAGCCGTCAGGCCTCAAGGCGACGCAGCAGGGCCTGCTTTACCAGATCCATATGGGCGATGAGCCGGCGATGGGCGCCATCGCCACGTCGCTGATCATGGACCTGTCGGCGCTCGGCCATACGCTGAAACCGCTGATCCGCGACGGCTATGTCGAGACCTTCGCCGACCCGGAGGACCGCCGCGTCAAGCGTGTACGACTGACGCCAAAGGGCCTGGACAAGATCGAGGAAGCGATGAAACTGTGGCAAATCGCCCAGCAGCGTTTCGAGGATGTCGTCGGCAAGGACAAGGCCGAAGATTTGCGCGCGGCTCTGGATGAGATCGCCGCGCTGGATTTTGATCTGCCGCCGGCCACGCCCTAAGGCCAGCGTTTGCCAAAGACTCTACTCGGCAGGCATTTCTACAGGCCGAGCCGCCCAGCGGCCGGCGACCACGACGCCAAGCCCGACGATCGGGAAGATCGCGGCGACCAGGCCGAGATCGGCCGGCGCGCCGTAGCGCAGCACGGCACCACCGACCACGGCACCCAGCGCCACGCCGAGATAGAGCGCCGAGGCG
>NZ_RZRA01000925.1:0-2204 GCF_003998945.1 Mesorhizobium sp. M7A.F.Ca.CA.003.01.2.1
CCCAAAAGTAGTGGCCATCGGCGAGGCCGGTCTCGACTATTTTTACGACAAGGCGCCACGCGATGCACAGGCGCAAGGCTTTCGCAACCACATCGCCGCCGCCCGTGAAACGGGGCTGCCGCTGGTCATCCATTCGCGCGATGCCGATGCCGACATGGCTGATATTCTCGAGGACGAAACAGGGAAGGGCGCCTTCCCCTTCATCCTGCATTGCTTTTCTTCCGGGCGCCGGCTTGCCGAGGTGGGCGTCGCTCTCGGTGGCTACGTGTCGTTCTCGGGCATCCTGACCTTCAAGAATTCAGCTGAGTTGCGTGCCATTGCCGCCGATGTCCCGCATGCCCGATTGCTGGTCGAAACCGATGCGCCCTATCTGGCGCCCGTGCCGTTTCGCGGCAAACGCAACGAGCCCGCCTATGTCGCCCATACCGCCAAAGTGCTGGCCGAAACGATCGGGGTAAGCGAAGCTGAAATCGCCGATCTGACCACAGATAATTTCTTCCGGCTGTTCGGCAAGATGCCGCGGCCTGCAGAGCAAAGTGCCTGAACGATGACTGACCGGCTGCGCCTCACCATTCTCGGCTGCGGCTCGTCCCCAGGTACGCCGCGCATCACCGGCGATTGGGGCAATTGCGACCCCGACAACCCCAGGAACCGGCGCACCCGTGCCGCCGCGCTCGTCGAGCGGATTGCGGCGAACGGCAGCCGAACGACTGTCGTCATCGACACGGGGCCGGATTTTCGGCAGCAGATGCTGCTGGCCGGCGTCAAACGTGTCGATGCGGTCGTCTATACCCACCCGCATGCCGACCATATCCATGGCATCGACGATCTGCGCGGTTTCGTCCTCGATCAGCGCCAGCTCATCGACGTCCATGCCGACAGGGCGACGATGCTTCGGCTGCGGGAAGCGTTCGGATACTGTTTCGAGACGCCGCAAGGCAGTTCCTATCCGCCGATCGTCAGGCCGCATCTCATCGACCACACCAGGCCGGTGGTCGTCGAAGGAGAGGGGGGTACCCTCACCCTCGAGCCGCTGCCGCAGATCCACGGCGACATCGTATCGCTCGGTTTCCGCATTGGCGGTCTCGCCTATTGCCCCGACATCAGCGACTTTCCGGAACCCACCGCCGAACGGCTGGGCGACCTCGACGTGCTGATCATCGACGCGCTGCAGTACCGGACGCATCCAAGTCATCTGTCACTTGGCGAAGCGCTTGAATGGATCCAGCGGCTGGCGCCGATACATGCGGTGCTGACACATATGCACGTGCCGCTCGACTACGTCTCGGTGATGGCCGAGACACCAGCCAATGTCGAACCCGCCTATGACGGCATGGTTATAGAAATCCCTTATGAATCAGCACGATGCGAATAGAGCTTCATGAGGGCTTTCGGCTCCTTGGTGCAAATATCAGCAGCGTTCCGATCCGCTCGTAGCCCATCCGGGGATAAAGCAGCGCCCCGGCATGGGTTGCTGCCAGCACCGAGTACCTTGACCCGCGCGCGCGATCGTCGTGCAACATTTTCGATATCAAAGCCTGACCAATGCCGCGACGCCGGTGCGACGGCTCGACATACATGCTCGAACACCAGGTGGCTCCCACGGCATCCAGGCTGCGAACGCGCCCAACGATGTCGGCGCCGTCGATTGCCACATACTGGCGGAACGGCGCGGTGTCGCCGAGCAAATCGTCTGGGATCGGCTGCCTGCGGATGATCTTTCCCAACTGTGCCGCCCGTTCGGCCGTCTGCACGCGTTCGACCGAAGCAACCGATGGCGGGTTCGGAATCCGGTGCAATCGGTGGACGAAAAAGCCTTCGGTCCGCAGCAGCCGGTAGCCGAGAGCTTTGTAGGCGGTTCGTGTCGGCCCGTCCGGATCGTCGTTCGCGATCACAACGGAAATGGCAAAGCCCGGCCGCGCATGCTGCCGCACGACGGCATCGGTCTCTTGAGCGGCGACGTCATGGACGACCCATTCTTCGCCGCGGTAATCGCGAGGATTCTTGCGTTCGGCATCGCGCATCAGCCACAATGGTCCAACGCGGCTGGCCTCGTAAGGAAAGGTGCGGCTCCTATCAGCGCTGAAGCCATGCACGAACACTTCGATTGCCGCTTCGATCTCGCTGTTTGCCATCTTCATTTCAACAGCCTAGCGTTGGCGATCCGCTCAAGGCAATACGCCACAATCGGCTCAAGCCTATGA
>NZ_RZRA01000926.1:0-2200 GCF_003998945.1 Mesorhizobium sp. M7A.F.Ca.CA.003.01.2.1
CGGATGGTTGGTGCGGTAATCGTCCGGAATGGCGCCGACCGTGATGCTGTCGCGCTGGGCGCAGCCGGCGAGCAGCGCCGCCACCGCAACCGCCAGGACAGGAACGGCTCGCCGGCAGACCCGTGAACGGCCGAGACGGGTCGTTGCGGCGATGGTGCTTGCCTTCAATGCTGACTGAGACATGTCCGCTTCCCCGCTTACTTGTAGATGAAGCCGACAACGCCGTGGTAGCGGCCATTGGGCTTGTCGGTCTGCATGGTGCCGTAGACGCGATTGACGCGGCCAAGGAACATGCCGGCGCCATCGCTGGCGGCGTTGAAATTGTCGTCCGGCTTGGCAAGGTCGTTGCGCGCCACCGGCTTAACCAGATAGGGCGTGATGATGATGACGAGCTCGGTCTCGTTTCGCACGAAATCCCTGCTGCGGAAGAGCGCGCCAAGCACCGGGATCTTTGTCAATCCAGGCAATCCGTTGACGGCTTGCCTGACATCGTCGCGAACCAGGCCGGCGATCATCATGGAGCCACCGGATGGCAATTCCACCGTTGTGTCGGCAAGGCGCTTGCGCAGCGACAGGGCATTCATGCCGGGACTCGTCACGCCTGAGGAGAACGATACGGATCCCTCGGTTGTCGGCTCGGAAACCGACGTCCTGACTTTCAAACTTATGCGGCCGGGAGACAACACAACCGGCTGGAATTCCAGGCCGATGCCGTACTCGATCTTTTCGACGCTGTAGGTCTTCAGGCCGGTCTGGTTGTCTTGCGATACATTTGCCGAGACACCCGTGACCATATTGTATTCACCGCCGACCTTGAAGGTTGCCTTCTCGCCCGACACAGCCGTCAAGGTCGGCTCGGCCAAGGTCTTCATCACCCCGGACTGCTCCATAGCGTTCACATAAGCCTGCAGTCCTGAAGCGCCGATTTGAAAGCCGGAATTCGACAGCTGTTTGCCGAGACCCGTGAAGTTGTCGCTGATTGCGCCGTAACTAATGCCGTTGCTGCCGCCGCTGCCAACCATGTTGACGCCGAGCTGCTTCATCACCGAGCGGCTGACTTCGGCGACCGTGACCTTCAGCGTGACCTGGTCGTCGCCAATGATCTGGATCAGGTTGACGATCTGGCTGGTGCGGCGCTCCTGGTCCGGATTGTTGATGTCGACACCGCTCTGGGCCGAGCCGCCAGCCGCGGTCTGCGAATATTGTCCCGTCGTCGCTTCACCACCCGACACGAACATGTTCGCCAACTGTTCGGCGCGCTTGGCATCCAGGGGGGTATCCACGGTTCCTGTGAGAACGACGTTGTCGTTCAGCAGTTCCACCTTGACAGCCGACGTCGGCAGGAAGCGCCTGATATAATCTTCAAGGCCGGCAACGTCGCGTTCGACGGCCAGGTCCAGGCTGACGATCTGCTCGCCATTGGGGCCGAAGACAAAGATGTTCGTCTCGCCGACCGCCTTGCCGAACAGATAGATGCGCCTTGCGGTGCGGGTCACCGCATCGGCAACCGCCGGATTGGCGACGAGAATGTCATAGGCATCGCTCGGCAGGTCGATGACCACCGACTTGTTGAGGCCGAGCTTGACGCGCTGGGTGGCCGTCGATGCCGTGACCTGCGCGTTCTTTGCCTCGACGACGCTGCCTTGCACATTCGTTCCGACGAGCAGCAGGCCGAATGCCGCGGCTACGATTGCCGGCAGTTTGCCACCTAGCTTCATTTCCTTGCTCCCACTTCGGAAACTTCGCCCGACTTGATCAGCCTCACCGTTCCCCTGCGGCCATTGCCGGAAACGAGATAGTCGGCCTCACCCACATTCTTTTCCTGCGTGTCCGCGACCGCCCGCAGCGCCAGGGTCAGGCGATCCGCCATCTGCTGGGCGACGGTGATAATCTCCGCCTGCTTGGGCGTCAGTTCCAGCGTGGCGGTCTGGCCCACCCTGGTCTTCTTGCCTTCCTCGTCCTCCTGAATGGTCTGGTCGATGGCCAGGACGCGGATGTTCTTGAGGATGGTCTCGGTGTTGAAGCCGGCGGCACCGCTGGCGGCATCGGCCCTGCGGGTCATGATGACGTCGACGAAATCGTTGGGAAGAATGAAGCCGCCGGCCGACGTGTCGGCCGAGATGGCCGTGGCGACCGCCCGCATGCCGGAAGGCAGGATCGACGACATGAAGCTCTGCCCCTCCCCGATCAGCTTGGAACG
>NZ_RZRA01000927.1:0-2197 GCF_003998945.1 Mesorhizobium sp. M7A.F.Ca.CA.003.01.2.1
TGTCGGCTTTGAATTCGCCAATTCCGGCCAAGGCATCGACGACGTGTCCTTCGAGGTGCAGGCGGGCCAGACCGTCGCCATCGTGGGCCCGACGGGTGCCGGCAAGACCACGCTCATCAACCTGCTGCAGCGTGTCTTCTCGCCGTCCCATGGCCGTATCCTGATCGACGGCATCGACACCCGCACCGTGACCCGCAAGTCGGTGCGCCATTCGATCGCCACGGTGTTCCAGGATGCCGGCCTGCTCAACCGCTCGATCGAGGACAACATCCGTGTCGGCCGCGCCGATGCAAGCAATGACGAGATCCATGCCGCCGCCAATGCGGCTGCCGCACAGGACTTCATCCTGTCCAAGAGCAATGGCTACGACACGGTGGTTGGCGAACGTGGCGGCCAGCTGTCGGGCGGCGAACGTCAGCGCATCGCCATTGCCCGTGCCGTGCTGAAGGACGCACCGATCCTGGTGCTCGACGAGGCGACCAGCGCGCTCGACGTCGAGACCGAGGACCGCGTCAAGGAAGCGATCGACGAACTGCGCCGCGACCGCACCACCTTCATCATCGCCCACCGCCTGACCACCGTTCGCGACGCCGATCTGGTCGTGTTCATGGACAAGGGCAGGGTGGTCGAGATGGGCGGCTTCACCGAGCTGTCGCTGCGCAATGGCCGCTTTGCCAGCCTGCTGCGCGCTGGCGGCCTGCTCAACGACGAGGAGGTCCGCCGCCTCAGCCGCACCGTGCTGCAACAGCAGGAAGCGGCCGCCTGATCAGGCACGTCTCTGCTTTCTCCCACAGGGGAGAAGGCAAAGCGCTGCAGCCCTGCGACACCACCGCTCGATTGCCCCGAACGCCGCGGCGGTTTATGTAGAACCGCATGAGCGACACGACTTCACGCCTGACAAGCTGGATGGATCTCGCCAACCCGACGCGCTTCGTCGGGCTGGCGGACAAGGTCGTGCCATGGCTGGCCACGATCGCCGCACTGATCCTCGCAGTCGGGCTCTATATGAGCTTTGCCGCGCCTGAGGATTTCCAGCAAGGCATCACCGTCCGCATCATGTACATCCACGTGCCTTTCGCCTGGCTGGCCATGATGTGCTACACGCTGATGGCGGTCTCGGCGCTCGGCACGCTCGTCTGGCGGCATCCGCTGGCCGATGTCGCGCTGAAATCAGCCGCACCCATCGGTGCGGTCTTCACCGCGCTGGCGCTGATCACCGGTTCGATCTGGGGCAAGCCGATGTGGGGCACCTGGTGGGTCTGGGATGCGCGGCTGACTTCGGTCTTCGTGCTGTTCCTGATGTATCTCGGCATCATCGCGCTGACCCGTGCGCTCGACGATGCCAGCCGCGCCGCCTGGGCCGCCGCCATCATCACGCTGGTCGGCTTCATCAACATCCCGATCATCAAATTCTCGGTCGACTGGTGGAACACGCTGCATCAGCCGGCCTCGGTGTTCCGCATGGGCGGCTCCACCATCGACCCCAGCCTGCTGTGGCCGCTTCTGGTGATGGCGCTCGGCTTCACCGTGCTGTTCTTCGCGCTGCACCTGATGGCGATGCGCACCGAAATCCGCCGTCGCCGGGTGATTGCCATGCGCAGGGTCGCGGCACGGCAGGCGGAGCGCTCTCCCCCTTCTCCCCTTGTGTGAGAAGGCAAGACGCTTCTTAGTTCACCCCATCCTTCCGCGCGCCGCCACAGGCAGCGTTTCCAGCACTTTGTCGCCGTCGATCAGATTGACCTCGTTGAACAAGTTTGTGACGACGCAGCAATGGTCGGGCACCACACGCACGCGCTCGCCGATGCGCAATTTGCCGTCACCCGAAAGCGTGACGGTGCCGTGCTCCTCGCTCAGGCCCGTCACCCGCGCTCCCGGCACGCCGGGCAACTCGCCGAAATCGGCGAGACCCAGCGTGTCGCTGGACAGCGCCTTGCTGCCGGCATCGAGGATAACGCGCGTCGCGGTGGGATGGCTGACCACCGTCGACAGCACCGTCAGCGCGCAATCGTCGAGCGTGCCGACGCCTTTGGCGACCTGATAGCGGTCGAGATAGATGTAGGTGCCTGGACGATACTCCGTGACAACAGATGTATCGCTGGAGCGCCACATATCCGGCGTGCCGCCGCTGGAGATGCGTTCGCAGGCGAGGCCCGATGCGGCCAGCGCCTGCTTGGCGTCGGCGAGCCAGGCTTCGGCC
>NZ_RZRA01000928.1:0-2193 GCF_003998945.1 Mesorhizobium sp. M7A.F.Ca.CA.003.01.2.1
CCCGACAATTGCGCGGTCGATTCGGCCGGTGGCTTTCGGGCCCTGGCCGTCGGTCGCGACCCAGAGACGCCCGGCCGAATCGACCGCGCAATTGTCGGGCATGCCGAACCAGCCATTGGCCGTCGTTGCCGTCGAGAAGGTGGCGCCGACATCGGCAACCGCCGGATCACCGCATTTCAGCAGCACTTCCCACTTGCCCTTGGCGGCGGTGAAATCACCGCCGTCCTCGGCGATCTCGATGATGTGGCCAAAGGCGTTTTCGGCGCGGGGGTTGGCGGCGTCTACCTGGTCGGCCTTGCGCTTCGAATTGTTGGTCAGCATGACATAGACCTTGCCGTTGATGGCATTGGGCTGGATGTCTTCGGGGCGGTCCATCTTGGTGGCACCGAGCAGGTCGGCGGCGCGGCGCGTCTCGATCAGCACGTCGGCCTGGCCAGTGAAACCGTTTTCAGCCGTCAGCGGTCCCTGGCCGAAGACGATCGGCAGCCATTCGACCGTGCCATCTTCGGCGAACCTGGCGACATGCAGCGTGCCATCATCGAGCAGGTCCCTGTTGGCGGCATGATCGTTCGGATCGAACGCGGCCTTGGTCACGAACTTGTAGACATAGTCGAAGCGCTCGTCGTCACCGAGATAGAAGACGACGCGGCCGTCCCTGGCGACAATCGATTCGGCGCCCTCATGCTTGAAGCGGCCCATGGCCGTGCGCTTCCTCGGCGTCGAGGTCGGGTCGTTGACATCGACCTCGACGATCCAGCCGAAGCGGTTGGCCTCATTGGGCTCCTTGGCGAGGTCGAAACGTTCGTAATGCGCCGCCCATTCATAGGCGCCTTCGGGAATGCCGAGACGCTTGTAGTTCGCGGCTTCCTTGTGGCCTTCCGGCAACTCGCCGGAGAAATAGCCATGGATGTTCTCCTCGGCCATCACATAGGTGCCCCAGGGCGTGACGCCGCCGGCGCAATTGTTGAACGTGCCGAACACCTTGGTGCCGGACGGATCGGCATTGGTCTTGACGCGGTCATGGCCGGCAACCGGACCGGCCAGCGCCATTTCGGTGTTGGAGGTGATGCGGCGATTGAGCTTGCCGTCGCGCACCACCTGCCATTTGCCTGATGTCTTGCGGATCTCGACGATGGTGCCGCCGTGAGCTGCCATCTCGACATCGACCTGCTCCTTCGAGAGGGGTGCGACTTCGGCCGACTTCTTGCCGTCCTTCTCGACGATTTTCACGATGCCCGGGAACATCAGATGCGGATTGGTGTATTCGTGGTTGACCACCAGCAGGCCATGTTCGGCCGAGCCGTCGATGGGGATGTAGCCGACATAATCGTTGTTGTAGCCGAACTGTTTCGCCTGGGCCTCGGCCGACTGTTTCGTCGGGTCGAAGTCGGGCGAATCGGCAAACAGCGGATCGCCCCAGCGCAGCAGTACATCGGCATCGTAACCCGGCGCGACGTGGTGCTTGTCGTCGATGCCGGCCTCGAGTTCGTCGAACGTGAAGGCCGAGCCTTCAGCGGCCCGGGCCTCGTCGGCGCTGATCAGCGCCAGCGGGCTGACGGTGGCGGCGATGGCCGAGACAGCCAGCGAACCCTTGAGGAAGCCGCGGCGCGAGAACCGCGCGGCGATGATCTCGCCCATGGTGCGGTTGTCGGAAGCGTTGATGGCCGGGCCGTCGTTTTCCTCGAGCAGGCTGGTGCGGAATCGGGTGTCGGGGGAGCGAAGGTCAGTCATGGCTTGCCTCTGGCTGTTGGATTGGCTGGAGCGTGGGTACCTGTTTGACCCCCTTATAATCGCCGGATCACATTTTCGTGACATCGGGAGACCTTTCAGACGCGACAGGCATTGCGCGCAGCGCTGGCTAAGCATTCCCGCAGACCGGAACTGCTCCAGAATCGCCGGTTCGAGATGAAAGGAGACCTTAGGCGGCATCTTGGCCGCGCATCCTGCGACGGCGGACGACATCAGTCGTTTGCAAAAAACAGATCAACGGGCAACTGCACCCTCGACAAGTCACCTCCGCCGCCCCCGGCGGAGGTGACTTGATGTTCGGCGTCTGCGGTCGTCAGGCATCGGGAAAGCCAGTCTCCCGTTTAGCGATGGCGGTCACGGCGCCGTTCATGCGAAGCTAATGTAGCATATACTTGGGACTTTAGTCCAACCTTGCGCTTGCAATGGTCCTGGTTGACAACCGCA
>NZ_RZRA01000929.1:0-2186 GCF_003998945.1 Mesorhizobium sp. M7A.F.Ca.CA.003.01.2.1
TAGAGCGCGAACAGACCGAACTCAACGGCCAGCTGAACCTTGCCGGCGAAACGATAAAGAAGATCAAATCGTCGATCACGGAAGCTCAGCTTCAGGTCGAGGAACTCGGCCTGCAATTGCAGCAGGAGGCGTTGGACGACCTTACCCAGGCGCTGGCGGACCTTTCGGTGGTGGATGAGACCATAAGGGGAGCCACCGACAAGGTCGCGCGCACCGATATCCGGTCTCCCGTGGACGGCATCGTCAACACGCTGGAGCTGAACACGGTCGGCGCCTTCGTCCAGCCTGGCGCCGTCGTGGCCGGCATCGTGCCAACCTCCGAAACGTTGCTGGTGGAGGCACGGGTCTCGCCGCGGGATGTCGCCTTCATCCGGCCCGACCAGGAAGCCCTTATCAAGGTCACCGCCTATGACTTCTCGATCTTCGGCGGCATCGAGGGCAAGGTCTCCAACATCACAGCCGACAGCCTGGTCGATCAGAAAACGGGGGAGCCCTATTATCAGGTGCGCGTGGCGACGGACAAATCGACCCTTCAAAGAGACGGCAAGGCCTATTCGATCATCCCCGGAATGATCTGCTCGGTCGACATCAAGACCGGGCGCAAGACGATCCTGCACTACCTCCTGAAGCCGATCAACAAGGCGCGCGAGGAGGCGATGAGTGAGCGGTAGCGCCAGCCCTCATCATTCCGATCGCGAGCGGCTGCTTGCGCCAGTCGCCGCCGAGGATTTCGGGCTGGAGTTTCGGGTCGTGGCGCGCGGTGGCATACGGCGCGGCATTCGTCTGGAGCGGGCATTCTGGATGTCGCTGAAGCAGATGGCCGAAAGCAGGAAGTGCACGATCGGCATGCTCATCGACGAGATCGCCGAAAGCCAGGCCCAGACAGGCAATCTGACATCCGCGATCAGGGTGGCCTGCATGCGTGGGTTGGGGGACGAAAACCTGACCTTGCGAAGGCTTGCATCGATCAACACCATCAACGCCATACTGGTCGCGTGCCCGTCTCCGGCCTTTGCCCTGGCTTCTTCGAAGAAGATCCTGTCGTTCAACGCGCCGTTCCAGCAACTGGTCAAGCGCCAATTGCCGATCGCCCCAAGCGATGACGCACGGCACGACCTCAAGCTGGCGCTGGACCTCAATGTGGCCGACATCTTCACGCGGCTCGACGCCAATGGCGAATCGCCGGTGGCCACCGGTTTTGTCATCGGCGCGGGTGACCGTCGATACCGGGGGCAATTGAATGCGGTGCGGGCCCCGGTGCTCGAGCCGGAGCTGCTGATGGCGTTCGTCTTCGGCGGCTGAATGCCCGCCAGTCTTTGGCGAGAACCTATGGCTTGGACTGGCCGAAACCCTATGGCTGAAAACCTTCGCCGGGTGCGACGGTTGCGAAACCGCCCTTGATGTCGGCCATCTGGGCGCCGCCCGGTCTTGAACCGTGGATCCAGGCCCGGTCCGTGCTGAACGAATAGAGCGGGACGTAATCCGGGAGATCGCTGTCACGCATAACGGTGTTGCTGAGGCTGTCGAGAATGAAGGTGCCGCTGCCTGTGCTCACCGACAGCACTGCGTGAAAGAAGCCTCTCTTGCGATCCTGGAGGACGACAAGCGCCATGCTTTGCGTCGGAATGCCGGCCCTCAGCAGGGCCGTCATCTTGAGGATGGCAAAATCCTCGCAATCGCCGGCTCGCCGCTCGAGAATCTCCGAAGGCTTCGCCCAATAGTCGAGCTTGCCGTAGACGACGCTGTCTTTCCTGTAGGCGATCAGGCGATTGACGCTGCTGTTGACGAAGGACAGCTTCTCGCTGAATCCCTTGCCTTGAGCGGCAGCGATCATGCCGGCAAAAGCCGTGCTCTTGTGCTCGCAGGGGCTGCCTGCCGAACAAGCGGTGATTGCCCGGTAGACAGGCGCCCAGCGCGCCGCGACGGGAAAATTGCGCATGGACAAGGCAACCGATCCGAAGACCCCTGGAATAATCGACGCGGTCTGCACCGGATCTATCCCGGCGTCATCTCGCGCCGTTGACGAGCCGTCCCCGCGGCCGACATCCGGGCCATAGCTGCCGGTGACCATGCCGATCCGGTAAGCGTCCGCAGGCTGCCAGGGCTGGGGCCTCGTCAGTGAAACACCGCCGAGACAGGGCGGCGTCTGGACCTTCTCCTGGGGCCTGCCGGGTGCGGGGATATCG
>NZ_RZRA01000092.1:0-9148 GCF_003998945.1 Mesorhizobium sp. M7A.F.Ca.CA.003.01.2.1
GATCTGCACCGGCCTTGGCGTCGATCTTGCCGGCAAGCAGCGCGCGTGCTGCCTCGACGGCGATGTCGACGGCGCTGGCGCGCACTTCGCTGATGGCATCACGCTCGGCCTGACCGATCTTCTGTTCGGCAAGCGCGGTGCGCCTGACGACATAGTCCTCGGTCTTCTTATGCGCGTCGGCGGCAAGCATGTCGGCTTCGCGCTTGGCGGCAGCGACGATGTCGGCGGCCTCCTGCTCGGCTTCCTTGCGCTTGCGCTGGTACTGGCCGAGCAGCTGCTGGGCCTCCTCGCGCAGCCGGCGCGCTTCGTCCAGTTCATTGCTGATCCTGGCGGCACGGGCGTCGAGCGCCTTGGCGATCATGCCAGGCACCTTGATGTAGACGGCAACGCCGAGGAAGATGATCAGGGCTATCGTGGCCCAGAGCGTCGCGAGAGATGTGTAATCCATGATGCGCTCCTCACCGGGCCACGGATTTGACCGCGGCCGCGATCTCGGCCTTGCTGGCCTTGCCGCCAACCAGAGCCTCGACGATCGCCGAAGCGGTGTCCTCGGCGATGCTGCCGACTTCCTTCATGGCATTGGCCTTGATGGAAGAAATGCGGGCTTCGGCTTCGCCAAGCTTCGCGTCGAGCGCAGCCTCGACCTTCTTGCGAGCGGTGTCGGCCTCGGCCTTGGCAGCGTCGTTGGCCTGCTGGCCGATCGCGTTGGCCTTGGTCTTGGCTTCCGCCAGTTCCTGCTCGTAGGCAGCAACGGCGGCGTCGGCCTCGCCCTTCAACCTGGCCGCCTGGTCGAGGTCCTGCGTGATGCGATCGTTGCGGACATCGATGATGCCGCCGACGCGCGGCATCACCACCCGCTTCAGGAAGAGATAGAACAGCCCGAAGGTGATCGCCAGCCACAGAAGCTGCGACGGGAACGTCGCCGGATCGAATGGCGGAAACGTGCCATGCGCTTCAGCAGGCACGCTGGTGCCGGAATGCGTGTCGCCTTCCGTCGCAGCGTGGCTGGTATCGGCTGATGGCGCGGACTCTTGCGCAAAGGCAGATGTCACGAACATGGACTATCCCCGAAATTCAGGCCCGCCGCTTGCGCGGCCGGCCTGTCCAATCTTCCCGAGTGCTCAGCCGAACAGGGCCAGAAGCGCGATGAGAAGCGAGAAGATGCCCAGAGCTTCGGTCACGGCAAAGCCGAAGATCAGACGGCCGAACTGGCCATCGGCGGCCGACGGGTTGCGCAGTGCGCCCGCCAGGTAGCTGCCGAAGATGTTGCCGAGGCCAATGCCCGCGCCACCCATGCCCAGGCAAGCGATGCCGGCGCCGATGTACTTTGCTGCTTCTGCGTCCATTTGTTCAACTCCTTTGGATCTAAAATTCCGTTGCGATTCCATCCGGCGCCAATGTTGGAAATCTTTGGGCCGGAAACTTTTGGACCTAGTGCCCTGGATGCAGGGCGTCGTTGAGATACATGCAGGTCAACACGGCAAAGACGTAGGCCTGCAGGAAGGCGACCAGCAGTTCCAGTGCCGTCAGCGCCACCGCCATCGCCAGAGGCAGGATCGAGCCGGCGACGCCAACCGCGCCGAGCGCGCTCAGGCTGACGACGAAGCCGGAGAACACCTTCAGCGTGATGTGGCCGGCGAGCATGTTGGCGAACAGACGAACCGAGAGGCTGACCGGGCGCGACACGAAGGAGATTACTTCGATCAGCACCACGAGAGGCAGCAGGAAGACCGGCACGCCGTGCGGCACGAACAGTTTCAGGAAGCCAAGACCATGCTTCATGAAGCCGTAGACGACCACGGTTGCGATCACCAGCACGGCAAGGCCGAAGGTGACGATAATGTGGCTGGTGACGGTGAAGAAATAGGGGAACAGGCCAAGCAGATTGGCGACGAGCACGAACATGAACAGCGAGAACACGAGAGGGAAGAACTTCATGCCCTGCGTGCCGGCGGCGTCGCGCAACATGTTGCCGACAAACTCGTACGCCATCTCGGAGACCGACTGAAGCCGCCCGGGAACCAGGCTGCGGCTCGACGTCGTGAGAAACAGGAATCCAGCCGCGACGATCACGGTTGCGACCATGAACAGCGCCGAATTGGTGAAAGACAGGTCATAGCCGCCGATGTCGATCGGAATCAGCTTGTTGATATGGAACTGGTGGATCGGATCGACCTTGTCAGCTGCCACGTTCAAACCCCGTCAATGCCGCGTACGGCCTCGTTACCATTACCGCACATGGTGCGCGGTCATTTCTTGTCGTCTTGGCCACGGCGCGATTTATCGCCCTGTCCAAATTCTGCCACGACGCCGGCGGAACGCATCACATTGAGCACTCCGGCGCCAAAACCAAGCAGCAGAAACACGATCAGACCCCATGGCGATGTCCCCGCCAGACGGTCGATGACCCAGCCGATGCCGGCACCCACCACCACCCCGGCGATAAACTCGCTGGAGAGTTTGAGCGCCTGACCATAACCGGCCACACTGCCCGCTTTCGCGTCGTCTTTCCCCTCGAGCCGGCCCGGCCGCCTTGTCGCAAGCGAAGCTTCAAGGTCACGGCGGCGGCGCTCAAGATCGTCGTCGCGGATGTCGGGTTCATGCTGATTGCCGCGGCCGGTTTCTCCGGTTCCGTCTGGCCCATTCTTGTCGGCCATCGCAACCCCCCTGCCCGGTCAGACCGTCACCGTCCGTCCGCTTCTAAAGTCGCCGGCAACATAGTTAGAGGGTTTGCGCCCGTCAAGCCACGGGCGGAAGTTCATTGCCATGTATTTTAGGCAATAAAATCAATGAATTACGAAGGTGCGACATCGTGCCCGCCAGGATGACGAGGATGCATGGCGCGAATCCCCCGCGCAATGGCTCTTTGATCGGCTGCGCGCCACATCAAGGATCAGCGGCTGCTCCGCACTCAGCTCCAGCCGCCGCCATAGGTCCGATAGAAGATATGCAGGCCGATCTTGGTCATCTTCTGCATCGTGCGCGCCCAGCCGGGGTGGACATATTGGGCATAGTAGTGGGTCGACGATCCGACTTCCGGAATGAAGATCTTGCCGGCGGTGACGGCCATGGCGATCTCCTGGGCGGTCTTGTAGGCGGCTGGGCTATCGATGCGCTTCTTCCTGCCGTCGCAGGCGAAGGAGAACTGGCAACGGTTGAACCAGCTGTCGTTCTGGTAGACGACGCCGCAGATCGAATTCGGATAGGTCGGATTGCGGACGCGGTTGAGGATGACCTGAGCGACAGCGGCTTGGCCGCGCACGGATTCGCTCCTCGCCTCGAAATAGATTCCGTTGGCAAGGCATGCCTGCTCCTTCTTGGAGAAGACACTCGCCGGCAGCGGGTTCTGGATCCACGAATGATCGCCCTTGGCCATCGGCGGAATGAAGCGGCCCTCATTGGGCTGCTCGTCCTGAAGCAGGGCCTCGAAGGGCGATGCCTTGGCATAGTCCGGCTCGGATTGCGCATAGGCGGTGGCCAGCACATCCGGATGGTCGTTGTTGACCAGCGCCGCCAGCATGGCCGGCACGCCGGGATCCGGCTTCTTGTCCTCGCGCGCATGGAATGCCGCGGCGATCTGGATTTCCTTGCCTTTGATCTGCGGCTTGGCGAAAGCCATTTTCAGGCCGCTGTCCATGCTGGGTCGCAGCAAGGAGGAGGTGCGCTCGAAGATCGAGCCGGCGTTGAAGTTCTTCGGGGGTGCGACGGGAGACATCTGGACGATGCGCCCTTTCTTCTCGGCGCGCACGACGCGGTCCTCATCGGGCGTGGCGCTGACCTTGCCGCCCTTGCCGCGAAACGACACGTTGCCGACACCGGCCAGGTGGACGCCCGATCCGGAAATGGAGCCGGTGACATCGGAATCGACAAAGGGCATCTCGGCCGCGTGGGTCGAGCCGGCGACGGATTTCTCGACATAGGAATTCCAGCGCGTGCTCGATGCTTCGAGGCCGGAAACGAGGCTCGTCATGTCCTGATAGGCGGCGACGGTCGGAAAGCCGATCCAGATGCCGAAACCGATGACGAGCGGACCCAGAAAGCCACGTTTTCTCTCACCGGCGGCGGCAACCAGCCGCTTCAACACACGTCGATGCACGGAACTCTCTCCAGGAACGCTACAGACCCCACTGGAGAGCAAAATGATGCATTAACCTTGATGGGACGTTAACGGATTCGATCGGGTTTTCCCGGTCGGCCCGAGGTCGTGGTTGCGAAGTCGGGCGATTTTGCGGCCGGACCATTCAGGCCGGGCGCAGGAAGATCGGCCGGGCGATCAGCGCGCAGATGGCGGCCGCCAGCCAGACGCCGGACCAGGACCAGAGGTGCAAGAGCCCCGGAATGGCCACCGGCACCAGGAAGAAGCCGACGAAAACAAAGGTGTTGGCAAGGCTGAGCGCGGTTCCGACATGGCCGGCGCCGGCAAGGGTGGCAAGCTCGGTGTAGGCGACGCCGTGCCAGGCGGAGACAGAGATGCCTGCGACAATAAGCACGACCGGAAGAACCGCCGACCAGATGAGCTGGCCGCCCGGAATGGTTGGGCCGAACAGGACCAGCAGCCAAAGCATGGCGAAGGCAAGGGCGCTGAACGCGCTGCACAGGCGAAGAAATTGGCGGCGGTTGCCATAACGGTC
The DNA here is from genome assembly GCF_003998945.1 of Mesorhizobium sp. M7A.F.Ca.CA.003.01.2.1. NCBI lineage: Bacteria > Pseudomonadati > Pseudomonadota > Alphaproteobacteria > Hyphomicrobiales > Phyllobacteriaceae > Mesorhizobium > Mesorhizobium sp. M7A.F.Ca.CA.003.01.2.1. The sequence continues at coordinate 4,632 of NZ_RZRA01000092.1, forward strand.
GGTGAAGCGGCCGCTCCAGATGCGCATGACCATGGCGCTGATCTGCACCGCGGCGAGGCTGGCACTGATTGCCGCCGTTCCCAACCCAACGAAGTCGTGCAGGAATACGGAGGCGAAGGTGAGCACGGCCACCTGCGGAAAGCAGAGCAGGCCGATGGCGGTCGCGATACGCCAGACGTCGCGATTGCGCAGCGGCGCCGGTCCGGCCACAGCCGAAGCGGGATGGCCCTCGCCCGCCGTCGGCGGCTCGTGCAGCCAGCGCCAGGCGAACAGGGCAGACAGAGCGGATGCACCCGCCAGGACTCCGAACACCGCGGCAAAGCCGAAAGCCAGCGCAAGCGAGGGCAGCACGAGCGCGCCAAGGCCGCCGCCAAGCGGCACCGCCGTCTGCCTGATGCTCATGGCGAAGCCGCGCTCGTTTTCCCGGAACCAGCCCATGATGGCGCGGCCGCTCGAACCGTTGACGCTGCCGCCGAGCAATCCGGTGATGAATAGGCTCGTGGAGAGCAGCGTGACATCGGGAGTACCGGTCCTTGTCGGCACGACCAGCATCGCCATGACCAGGAGCCACGCCGCCGTCGCGCCGAGCCCGATCAACAGCACGCGGCGGTCGCCCCAGCGATCGGTGAGCAAGCCCCAGGGCAGTTCGCTGAGCGCGACCCCAAGCCCGAGAAGGCCGAGCGCCAGACCGAGTTCGGCATTGCCTAGGTGATAGCCCTGGCGAAGAACGACCGCCGTCGCCGGGATGCCGGAGAACGTAGCCGAGAAGGCGGCATTGGCGGCAACGCCGATGCCCAGGACTTTCCAGCGATGGCCCGGCGTGAACACCCTCCCGGTGGAACCGGTATCTTCCAGAAGTTCCGACGGCTGCCGGTCGGTGCAATTGACAATGGCGGACATGACTTCATTTCCCGTGCTGGCCAGCGGTCCGGCCTTGACGATCTGTCCCTACCGCCATAATTTCGTCCTGAAAATCAGGAAGTTTTGAACTTACAATCCTGAAAATCGGGACTTCCAACATGCGACGCGTGACATTCGACCTCGACGTCCTGCGCAGTTTCGTCACCGGCATGGAGCTGGGTAGCTTTGCCAAGGCCGCTGACCGGCTTGGCCGGTCGACGTCGGCGGTCAGCGCGCAATTGAAGAAACTGGAAGAACAGGCGGCGACGCCGATCTTCCGCAAATCAGGACGCGGCCTCGCTTTGACCGAGGCAGGCGAGACCATGCTCGGCTATGCGCGCAGGCTGATCGAATTGAATGACGAGGCGGCATCCGCCATCCACGGTGTCGAGCTGGAAGGCTGGGTACGGCTCGGCTTGCAGGAAGATTTCGGCGAGGCGGTGCTGCCGGACGTGCTCGGCCGATTTGCCCGGGCGCACCCCAAGGTGAAGATCGAAGCCAGGATCGCACGCAGCCACGACCTTGCCGAAAGGGTCCTGTCAGGCAGCCTCGATATCGCGCTCGCCTGGCACTGCGGCGAAACGCTGCCCTACAGCCAGCATGTCGCCGATGTGCCGATGCGCTGGATCGGGCCGGCAAAGCGTATCGAGACCAGCCTGCGCAACAGTGAGCCGCTGCCGCTGGTGGCGCTCGAAGCGCCATGCCTTCTGCGCACGGTGGCAACCGAAACGCTCGACCGCGCCGGCCTGTCGTGGCGGATGGCCTTTTCCAGCCCGAGCCTTGGCGGCATCTGGGCAGCCGTGGCGGCGGGGCTGGGGCTGACAATCCGCACCGACATCGGCCTGCCGGCCAGCGTCAGCGCGATGACGCCGGAGATCGCCGGGCTGCCGGCATTGCCCAAAATGGCGTTGGTGCTGCACCAGAAGGATGCTGAACTGGATCCGGTGGCAGCGCGGCTGGCCGACATATTGCTGCAGGCGGCGTTGCAGGCGCTGCCACGGGACGAGCGGTTGAAGGAGGTCGCTTAGACAGCCGGAACAGGTATCCAGCGCCCGACCGCTTATTTACGCTTGTTCGACCTGCCGGCGAACGGATTGTCCGACGTGCGCAGCGCGATGCGGATCGGCACGCCGGGCATATCGAAGGCTTCGCGCAGGCTGTTGGAGAGATAGCGGACATAGGATTGCGGCATCGCATCGGGCCGCGAGCACTGGACAACGAAACCCGGCGGCCGGGTCTTGGCCTGGGTGACGTATTTGACCTTCAGCCGGCGCCCTGCCACGGCAGGCGGCGGATGGTGTGCCAGGATGCCTTCCAGCCAGCGGTTGAGCTTGCCAGTCGAGACGCGGCTGTTCCATACCTTGTGGGTCCTGATGACGGCATCCATCAGCTTGTCGAGGCCGCGCCCGGTCTCGCCGGAGACAGGTACGGCCTGCAGGCCGCGCGCCTGGGGAAGAAGCCGTTCCGTCTTCTCGCGCAGTTCGGCCAGAAGCTCCTGGGGATGGTCGATCAGGTCCCATTTGTTGAAGGCGATCACCGGCGCCCGGCCTTCCCTGATGATCAGGTCGGCGATCTGCAGATCCTGCTTCTCGAAGGGAATGGTGGCGTCGAGCACGATGATGACGATCTCGGCGAAGCGGATGGCGCGCAGGCCGTCCTGCACCGACATCACTTCGAGCTTTTCGTGAATCCTGGCCTTGCGGCGCATGCCGGCCGTATCGAACAGCTTCAGGCGGCGGCCATGCCAATCCCAATCGACCGAGATCGAATCACGGGTGATTCCGGCTTCCGGTCCGGTGAGCAGCCGCTCTTCGCCGATCAGCGCGTTGATCAGCGTCGACTTGCCGGCATTGGGACGGCCGACGACGGCGATGCGCATCGGTTTGGTGTCGTCATAGGTGTGCTCGGCATCCGGATCGGCGATATCCTCGCCGATCAGCACCTCGCCGGCAGCGATCTCTTCGTCTTCGCCATCTTCGTCTTCGCCGAAGGCGCGCGCTTCGCCGAGCGCGCCGATCACGGCGTCGCGCAAATCGGGCATGCCCTGGCCATGCTCGGCCGAAACCGGGATCGGCTCGCCAAGGCCGAGCTCCCAGGCTTCCAGCATACCGCCCTGGGCGCCCTTCGCCTCGGCCTTGTTGGCGACCAGCACGACCGGCTTGCCGGACTTGCGCACGATCTCGGCGAAGGTCCTGTCGTCAGGCAAAAGGCCGGACTTGGCATCGATGGTGAAGAAGATCAGGTCGGCCTCGCGGATAGCGATCTCGGTCTGCGCACGCATGCGGCCGGGCAAGGTCGAGGCACCAGCGTCCTCGAAGCCGGCGGTGTCGATGACATCGAAATGCAGGTCGTAGAGCTTGGCGGCGTGGACGCGACGGTCGCGGGTGACGCCCGGCGTGTCGTCGACAAGCGCCAGCTTTCTTCCCACCAGCCGATTGAAGAGAGTCGATTTGCCGACGTTAGGTCTGCCGATGATGGCGACTTTGAAGGTCACGACGCACTGCCCGACCCGCGGATCAGCTCGGACATCAATGTTGCGCGCTCGCGGGTGTTGCGCGGGGCGCCGTCATCGGCGGCGATCTGGTCGAACAGTTTCAGCGCATCCTGCGTCTTGCCTTCCTTCCAGGCGGAAAGGCCGAGCGCCTCGCGCGCCGTGTGGCGCAGCGTGTTGGTGTCGGATGTCAGCGCTTCGATACGGCTGGACACGTCGGCGAACGAGCCATGGTCGACGAGCAGCAGCGCTGCCCGCAGCCGCGCCATGTCGCGAATGCTCTGGGGAATGGCCGTGTCGGCGGCGACTTCGTCGAAATCCTTGACGGCGGCGGGAACGTCGCCCTTGTTCGCCTTGACGGTCGCGCCGCGCATGCGTGCGAGCAGCGGATAGGCGCCGTAGCCATCCTTCTCCAACTGATCGAGCGCGGTCAGCGCCTCATCGTTCTTGCCGTCATTGGCAAGCTTCAGCGCCTGCGAGAACGCATCGCCCGAGCGGTTGGCGCGCGTCTCGTCCCAATAGCGATAGCCGACGAAGGCTGCGGTGCCGAGCACCACGCGGATCGCAACGACAATCAGGGCTGGGCCAAAACGGTCCCACAGCGCCTGCGCCTGTTCGCGACGGATCTCGTCGTTGACTTCACGGATAAAACTGTCGTCGGACATCAAATCAAACCATTCCTGCCCGGTCGGGCCTTTGTCAGCCCGCGTTTTAGCGAAATTTTGCCGGCATGGAAGGGGTTCGACCGGAAAATCGCTATTGTCCGGGGCAAACGGATGTTTGCCCCGGACGAGCAGCCGAAGAGGCCCATCGCACCCGCGCCACATTTAGGCGATAGCCGGCTTGCAGACGTTCCCCGAGTTAAGATCAGATTCCTATGCTTCGTCCGTTCCGCGTTGTTGCGTTTTCGCTTGCCGCGCTCGTCACTGCCGGCGTGGCTCTGGCCGACCCGCCCGCGCCACCGGTGCCGGCAAAGCCCAAGCAGGTCGTCATCATCTCGTTCGACAGCGCCCGCGACATTTCGCAGTGGAAGCGCAGTCGAGCACTGGCTGAGCGCACCGGGGCACATTTCACCTATTTTCTGTCCTGCGTCTTCCTGCTGTCGACGGAAACACGCAAGGAATAC
>NZ_RZRA01000930.1:0-2186 GCF_003998945.1 Mesorhizobium sp. M7A.F.Ca.CA.003.01.2.1
GTTCCAGGAAACCACGGCTTCGGGGCCCGCGAATGTCGGCGTGCCTGGCGATCCCGGTTTTGCCACCATCCAGCAGGGCTATCTCGAAGCCTCCAACGTCGACCCGGTCAAGGAAATCACCGAACTGATCTCGGCGCAGCGCGCTTATGAGATGAACTCCAAGGTCATTCAGGCCGCCGACGACATGGCCTCCGTGGTCTCCAAGAACATCAGGTAACGCATGATGTCGACGCCCGGCCTCCTGTCCGCATTCCGCCGCACCGCGCTCGTCCTTGCGCTGGTGACCGGCACGATGCCGGCTTTTGCCCAGGAATCGGCCAACCAGTCGGCCACCCGGATCGCCAGCAATCAAGCTGGCGGCGAGGTGGTGCTTATTCCGAGCCGGGTTATCTATCCCGGCGAGACCATCAACCTGGCTGCCCTGAAACAGGTCACCCTTATCGTCGGCAAGCACAAGCCGGAGGCGGTCGCCACACGGGCCGAAGAACTGGATGGCAAGGTCGCCAAGCGCACCTTGCTGCCCGGCCGCTACATTCCCTCCGCCGCCATCCGCGAGGCCTGGCTGGTCGAACAGGGTGCCTCCGTGCAGATCTTCTTCATCGCCGGCGGCCTGACGATCTCGGCGACCGCCGTGACGCTGCAACCAGGAGCCGCGGGCGACCTCGTCAAGGTTCGCAACATCGACAGCGGCAAAATCCTGTCCGGCACGGTGATGGCGGATGGAACCATCCAGGTCAGCGCTTCATGATGCGCGGGCTTACCTTGATCCTGGCAGCCGTGCTTGGCCTGCAGCCGGCGCTGGCCGACGGCCTGACGCCGAAGGCCAAGCGCGAGCTCGCCGCCAAGAATGGCGGCGTCTACAACGATCCCGAATATGATCCGGCCACCACCAGCCGCATGTTCCGGGTTTCGACCGGGCCGAGTTCGCTGCCGCCGGGCCAGGTCGCCTCGCGTATCAAGGACATCGCCCAGCTGCAGAGTTCGCGCGACAATCAACTCGTCGGCTACGGCCTGGTCATCGGCCTTGCCGGATCGGGCGACAGCCTGCGCAACTCGCCATTCACCGAACAGTCGATCCGCGCGATGCTCGAAAACCTCGGCATCGCCACCGAAGGCGGCAGCGCGCGCGCCAAGAATGTCGCCGCCGTCATCGTCACCGCCAACATGCCGCCCTACGTGCAGTCGGGCGCCCGCATCGACATCGACGTCTCCTCGATGGGCGACGCGACCTCGCTTTCCGGCGGCACGCTGATCATGACGCCGCTGAAGGCGGCGGACGGCGAAATCTATGCCGTCGGCCAGGGCTCGGTCATCGTGTCCGGCTTTACCGCGCAAGGACAGGCCGAGCAGCTGACGCAAGGCGTGCCAACCGCCGGCCGCGTGCCCAACGGCGCCATCGTCGAGCGTGCCGTCCAAGCCGAATTCGACGATCAGGCGATCCTGACGCTGCAGCTGCGCAATCCTGATTTCTCGACCGCTATCCGCATCGCGGACGCCATCAACGACTACACCGGCCAGCGCTTCGGCATGCGGGTGGCGGCCGAGCGCGATTCGCGCACCGTCCAGATCAGAAGGCCGAAGGGTGTCTCGGCGGCGCGCTTCTATGCCGAAATCGAGAATTTGGTGGTCGAATCCGACACGCCGGCCCGTGTCGTGATCGACGAGCGCACCGGCACCATCGTCATCGGCAATGATGTCAAGATCTCACGGGTCGCCATCAGCCACGGCACGCTCACCGTGCGCATCACCGAAGCGCCGCGCGTCGTCCAGCCCGAGCCCTTCTCCAAGGGCGAGACCGCGATCGAACCGTTCACCGCCATCGACGCCAGCCGGCCCGACGCCCGCGTTGCCGTGCTTGACGGGCCCGATCTCCAGACCCTCGTTTCCGGCCTCAACCGCCTCGGCGTCAAGCCGGACGGCATCATCGCCATTCTGCAGGGCATCAAGTCGGCCGGGGCCCTGCAGGCCGACCTGGTTCTGCAATAGGCGATGCCGATGAAGCGCTCCTTCCCACGCCACGACAGACGCCGCAAAGCCGCGATCCTGCTTGCGACCGCTTTTCTCGCGGCTCTGCCCTTTGCCGGCGGCACCGCGCGCGGCGAGGAGACGGTCCGCCAGGTCCTGCCGGGAGCACAGGTGGCGGCGGCGCCGCAGCAACTGACACGGGAAAAGGCGCCGGACCAAAG
>NZ_RZRA01000931.1:0-2183 GCF_003998945.1 Mesorhizobium sp. M7A.F.Ca.CA.003.01.2.1
CCCCTGTCTCGACGTCAAGAACGGCCGTGTCGTCAAGGGCGTCAACTTCGTCGATCTCGTCGACGCCGGCGATCCGGTCGAGGCGGCCAAGGCCTATGACGCGGCCGGCGCCGACGAGCTTTGCTTCCTCGACATCACTGCTTCGTCGGACAATCGCGAGACCATCTTCGACGTCATCGCACGCACCGCCGAACAATGTTTCATGCCGCTGACCGTCGGCGGCGGCGTGCGCCAGGTCGCCGACATCAGGAAGCTGCTCTTGGCCGGCGCGGACAAGGTGTCGATCAACACGGCGGCGGTGAAGAACCCGGACTTCGTTGCCGAGGCTGCCGACAAGTTCGGCAACCAGTGCATTGTCGTCGCCATCGACGCCAAGAAAGTGTCCGCCACCGGTGAGGCCGACCGCTGGGAGATCTTCACCCATGGTGGGCGCGAAAAGACCGGCATCGACGCGGTCGAGTTCGCGCGGAAAATGGTCGATCGCGGCGCCGGCGAGATCCTGCTGACCTCGATGGATCGCGACGGCACCAAGGCCGGCTACGACATCGCGCTGACCCGCGCGATATCAGACGCCGTGCGCGCGCCGGTCATCGCTTCCGGCGGCGTCGGCACGCTCGACCACATGGTCGAAGGCATTCGCGACGGCCATGCCGGTGCGGTGCTGGCCGCGTCCATCTTCCATTTCGGTACCTACACGATAGCGCAGGCCAAGGCGCATATGGCCGCCGCAGGGCTGCCGATGCGGCTGGACTCTGTGAATAATCGGCCCTAAAGCATGATCCCGAAAAGTGGGAACCGGTTTTCGGAAAAGATCATGCCTAAACAAGCAGATAGATGGCGCCATGGCTGAGTTTTCGCTGTCAGGTCTTGAAGAAACCATCAGGGAACGCGCCCATTCCGGCGACCCGGACTCGTGGACGGCAAAACTGTTCGCGCGCGGCATCGACAAGGCGGCGCAGAAACTCGGCGAGGAAGCAGTCGAGACGGTGATTGCCGCCGTCAAGGGCGACAAACAGGCCCTCGTTTCGGAAAGTGCCGATCTTATATATCATTGGCTCGTCGTTCTCGGCCTCTCGGGGGTTTTGCTGAGCGACGTGCTCAAGGAGCTCGAAGGCCGCACCCGGCGTTCGGGCATCGCCGAGAAGGCGTCACGGCCCAAGGGCTGACCGCGAGGAAGGGCAGGTATCTCGATGGATCAGCTCGCGCCGACCGAGAAGTATTCCCCGTTTCGCTTCTTCTCCGCCGAGCAATGGTCGCAATTCCGCGCCGACACGCCGCTGACGCTGAGTGCGGACGAATTCCGCCGCCTGCGGTCGCTCAACGATCCGGTCGATCTCGAAGAGGTCACGCGCATCTATCTGTCGCTGTCGCGGCTGTTGTCGGCTCATGTCGAAGCGAGCCAGCTGCTGTTTCGGCAACGCCAGGCCTTCTTCAACGCGGTCGACGTGGTCAAGACGCCCTTCATCATCGGCATCGCCGGTTCCGTCGCGGTCGGCAAATCGACCACCGCACGCGTGCTGAAGGAGCTTTTGGCGCGCTGGCCGTCGAGCCCCAAGGTCGATCTCATCACCACCGACGGCTTCCTGCTGCCCAACGAGGTCCTGCGCCGCGAGAACCTGATGGAGCGCAAGGGTTTTCCAGACAGTTACGATGTCGGCGCGCTGCTGCGCTTCCTGTCGGGCATCAAGTCGGCGCTGCCCGATGTCCGCGCGCCGGTCTATTCGCACCTCACCTATGACGTCATTCCCGGCGAGTTCGTCACCATCGACCGGCCCGACATATTGATCTTCGAAGGCATCAATGTCCTGCAGCCCGGCAAGCTGCCGCAGGACGGCAAGATCGTGCCTTTCCTGTCGGACTTCTTCGATTTCGCCATCTACATCGATGCCGACGAGAAGCTGATCCACAACTGGTACATTTCCCGCTTCATGCGGCTGCGTGAGACCGCCTTCCGCAATCCGGACTCCTTCTTTCACCGCTACTCGCAGCTGTCGGAGGGTTCGGCGCGCGCCATCGCCGAAGGCCTGTGGACCAACATCAATTTGAAGAATCTGCGCGAGAACATCCTGCCGACGCGGGCCCGCGCCGACTTGATCCTGCGCAAGGGCGCCGACCACCTGATCGAGGAAGTGGCGCTCAGGAAGCTGTGACGGCCGGCTTCGTCACCCGTCGCAATGTCAGAT
>NZ_RZRA01000932.1:0-2183 GCF_003998945.1 Mesorhizobium sp. M7A.F.Ca.CA.003.01.2.1
GTTCATAGGCAACGGGCCGGGCGGCGTCGGCTTCCATGGCGGTCGTCGGCGAACCGACCGAGACGCTCGGCCGGTGGCTGAGTTCCGGCGGCAGCGGGCTTTCGGTTCTGACGACGCGGCTGGCGGGCTTCAATTCCGGGCGCGATGCGGTCGCGGCCAGCTGCGAAGAGGACGACGAACCCTTCGTGCGGCAAATGCCGGAGACGAGCGGATAGTTGAAATTGCGCTCGTGCAGCATCTGGCTCTTCATCGCCGCTTCGCACTCGGCGACGGTCGACCATTTGGCCGGCGTCTCGCCGATATATTCGCAAAGCTTGGCGTCGCAGTCGCAGCCGACAATGGTCATGGCGACAAGGGCGGTCTTGATCACGGTCTTGTCCCTTCGAGATGCCCCCCGGCAGCCCTTCCATTTCTTCCCATTCCTTCGCGCGCGAACAAGGCGGGATTTGGCCGCGATTGTGGAATGGGCGTGGCGGAGCCCAGGAAATGCCTAATCTTGGCCGGGCGTGACCGAAAGGCCTCAGTAATCGTAGACGTGTTCGAGCCTGGCGCCGGACTTGATCAGCGCCGGCAGCACGAGATGCAGTTTGCGCACGGCAACGATCATGCCGGTGCGGCGCGTGGATTGATCGGCCGGCAGCGGATAGCTGAACAGGATGTGCATGCCTTCGGGAATGGCGATCGTATCGGTGGAGAGCACCGTGGCCATGATCTCGTCATTGCCGCCGATCTCGACGAAGGAGACGCCCTTGTCGATCAGGCGCAGGATCATTTCGGTGAAGACCTGATAGCGCCTGGTGACGAAGATGGTGCCGTCAGCGCCCATGTCGCGTTCGAGCAAGGTGTCGGGCTCGTTGCGCGTGGCTTCGCCGACGGGCCCCTTGGCCCAGACATGGATGTCGAGCAAGGCGGGGTCCATCGTGGCAGCGAGGGCCTTTTTTATCAGGTCGGCATAGCCCTGCTTGATGGTGTCGGCGAGGCCGAACGCCAGCTTGCGTTCGCTGGTGCGGACGGAGCTGTCGCCCGGCACCGGCTGCACGGCAAACAGGCCGGCACGCTTGTCGGCATACGGGAACTGATACCAGGGCACCTGGTCGAGAAACGCGGCATAGTCCGCCGCGACCTTGGCCTGATAAATGTCGGCGGCGGTGCGCTTGGCCGTTGTCGCCTCGGTGATGCGGCCGACCGTGTTCTCATAGGCCCACTGCAATATATGCTCGATCGAGTGGCTGGTGCCGATGATGACCAGCATCTGGTGGTTGGCATAGTTGAATTTGTAGGGAGCGCTGGCGCGGATGACCATGGCGTAGTCCTGCCAGAAGCGGCCGATATAGGACCAGTAGGGGAAGCCGCTCGGCTGGTCCTTGTCGACGAAGCCGGCATATTCGCGTGCGGCGTAGACGATCGCCCATTCCGGATAGGTGAGGAAGGTTGATTCCTCCGGCCGCTGGTAGCCGGGGATCTCGGCGCGGACCTTGTCGGCCAGCGCCTTGGGCGGGGCGCCGTCGGCAATGCCGGGCAGCGGCGTCTTGTCGAGCGACGACGTCGTCAGGAAGCCGTAGCTCAGCCCGGCGATCGGGATGAGGATGACGACGACGATCAGCCAGAGGATCGTCTTGATGAGGCGCTTCAGCCAGCGGAACAGGAACATGCCCGATCAGGCCGTGGCGAAGTGGTCGTGTACGCGCCTGGCTAGCCGGAAGCCGACATAGACGGCGAAGCCGCCGATGACGATGTGCGGCAGGTTGGCGAAGAAGCGGGCCGGGAATTCGATATCGTTGAGAGAGCGGAAGCCGTTGATGAAGATACCGGCATCGAGGCAGCCGGAACCGGTGACCAGCCCGAGCACGCCGTCGAAAAGGTAGACCGAGCCGAACAGCTTGAAATAGAACACTGCCTGGCGGTGCGAGATGAAGGCGGCGGCCAGCGCCCAGACGCCGGAGAAGGCGTGCAGCAGATCATCGTACCATTGCAGCGAGAACAGGCCGAACAGATTGCCGTCGGCATCGTTGAAGGCCGGTATGTAGCCGATGGCGACGACGCCGAAGAATAGGAAGGCATAGGCAACGGCAAGCTTCTGGACGAGCGTCATGAAGTATCCCCCTTCTACAAGCCCATTTGTAAACGCTACTCTGCCGGCCGCCTGACGCGGTTTTCTGCGCTTCCGATGCTCACGGACTCAA
>NZ_RZRA01000933.1:0-2183 GCF_003998945.1 Mesorhizobium sp. M7A.F.Ca.CA.003.01.2.1
GCATTCCCTCTTAGCCCTTGCCGTTGCGGGCAAGGGACCATCTGGAACCGGATTTAGGCTTTTGCGGGCGGCGGTGTCAACGCGAGCTTACGACACGGCTATGTCGGCCAGCGCCGCGCCCAAATCGCCGGCAGGCGTCACTTCGATGCGTTCGAGCCCGAGCCAACCTTGCATCTGCTTCAATTCCTCGAACAGCTCCGCAGCGGTTTCAGGCGGCGCACCGGGCTCGGCATAGGCCGCATGGACCCGCAGTATGCTGGCCGGGCGATCGGCCTTGAGGTCGACGCGTGCCACGATCCTGTCGCCGAGCAGGAACGGCAGGACATAATAGCCATACTGCCGCTTGTCGGCAGGTGTGTAGATCTCGATGCGGTAGTGGAAATCGAACAGCCGCTCGGTGCGCGAGCGCTCGAAGACGACCGGATCGAAGGGTGCCAGCAAGGCGCGGGCCTCGACTTTGCGCGGCAGACGGGCGTCCCGGTGAAGATAGGCCGGCTTGTCCCAGCCTTCGACACGCACCGGCAGCAACTCGCCCGTTTCAACCAGTTCCTCCAACCGGCCTTTCATATCGGCCGGCGACAGGCGGAAATAGTCGCGCAAATCGCTTGAAGTCGCCACGCCGTGGGCGCGGGCGGAAATGCGCAGCAATTCGCGGTGCGCGTCCTCAGGCGTCGGCACCGGCAGATCGAGGATCGCCTGCGGCAGCACGCGCTCGGGCAGGTCATAGAAGCGCTCGAAACCGCGGCGGTGCGCCGTGGTGATGCGGCCGGCCCAGAACAGCCATTCGAAGGCGTGTTTGGCATCGCTCCAGCCCCACCAGCCGCCCGAACCTTTCTGGCCCTCCAGCGCGGAAGCGGCGATCGGGCCGCGCTCGGCGACCTCGCGGTAGATCTCTTCGATGTAGGCGGCGTGCTCGCGGCCCCATTTGGCGAGACCCAGATACATTTCCTCGCCCCGCTCGGCGCGCTGCATGCGCCAGCGCATCAGCGGGTATGTCTCGACCGGCAGGAAGGACGCCTCGTGCGCCCAGTATTCGAAAACCGTGCGCTTACGCGTCACGGCCGCGTTGTCGAGCAGCGAGAACGGGTAGGGGCCAAGGCGCGAATAGAGCGGCATATAATGAGCGCGCACCACCGCGCTGACGGAATCGATCTGCAACAGGCCGGTGCGGGAGAGCGTGCGGGCAAAATGCCGGCGGTCGGGCGTGCCGGTCGGGCGAGGATCGAGGAACCCTTGGGCGGCAAGGGCGATGCGCCGGGCCATCGGGAGCGAGATCTTTTCCTTCATGCAGGTATCACTTTGACGTGTTTTGACCGAGGGTCGAATGGCTGATTCCAACCCATGCTAGCAGGGTTTTGGCAGCATTCATGTCAGGAGAGAAAAGTGGAGTAAAAAGCGAAGGAAATCAAACAGGAGCGGATCGGACCAGTTTGCCGCGATATGCCGTCCAGGTCGATGTTTTGAACAAGGTTTGACTTGCTTCGCTGGAAGTGCTGCGCTAACCCTCGCCGCGTTGCAGCATAGGCCCTTAAAACGGTTCAGCGGTTAAACTGTCACGCTTCCGCATTAGGGTCCGGTGCTGTAATCAACGTGGATTGGCGCCAACGGAAAGCCGAGCATGAACGCACTCTTGAGCTCATACCTGCCCATCGTCCTGTTCATAGGCGTGGCGCTGGTTGTCGGCCTGGCGCTGCTGGCCGCGCCCTTCCTGGTGGCCTACCGCAATCCCGATCCCGAAAAGCTTTCCGCCTACGAGTGCGGTTTCAACTCGTTCGACGACGCCCGCATGAAGTTCGACATCCGTTTCTACCTGGTGTCGATCCTGTTCATCATCTTCGACCTGGAAGTAGCCTTCCTGTTTCCGTGGGCGGTGTCGTTTTCGAAGATCGGCATGCTCGGTTTCTGGTCGATGATGGTTTTTTTGGCGGTGCTGACCATCGGCTTTGCCTATGAATGGAAAAAAGGAGCGCTGGAATGGGATTGAACGACAGTTCAGGCACCCTCGTCGCGCCGAAGCCCAAGGGCATCATCGATCCCAACACCGGCAGGCCGGTGGGGGAGGACGATCCCTTCTTCCTCGAGATCAACAACGAGTTGGCCGACAAGGGCTTTCTGGTCACTTCGACCGAGGCGCTCATCACCTGGGCGCGCAGCGGGTCGCTGATGTTCATGACGTTCGGCCT
>NZ_RZRA01000934.1:0-2179 GCF_003998945.1 Mesorhizobium sp. M7A.F.Ca.CA.003.01.2.1
GTGCCTGGATGGCATTGATGTCGGAACGGCCGTTGCGGTCGAATTCGTCTTTGATCACATCAAGCAGGCGGCGGTGCAGCCGTTCAACAAGCTGCAGCGATTCCATGTACAGGGAACGGATAGCCTCACGGCGATCGTCGGATACGTTGGCGGTCTTCGCCGCCGGACGCGAATTGATCATTGTCTTTGCCTCTCGTTTGTCGCCCTGGTGATTTTTTGTTTTTCACCTTGATCGCGACACTATCGAATACTCATAAAATTCGACTTAAACGCTAGGGCTAACAAGAGCTTACCGGTAAGAGGTTTCGGAAGAGGCTTAACGAACGGTCACCCGAGCAAGGATAATTAACCTAAAGATTTCGGCAACGATTGCAGGGCTCATTCGAGGCGACAGCCGGGCCGCCAATGGGTTCAACGGCTTAGTGGCGGACCGGGCGCTTCTGCAGGTAGATGACGACGCGAAAGACGACGTAGAGCACCGCCACCGCCGCATGCGAGACGACAATCAGCAAGCGGTGGCCGAACAACTCGGGAAAGCCGGCGTACATGACCGTCTCGGTCACCGCGCAAATGAACCATATCACCGGGCCCCAGGACGCCAGCATCCACAGGCCGGCAGCGGCAAAGGGAAAGAACACGGCGAGCACCACCGCCGCGACCTGCCAGTGCACGGGCATCAGGTCGAAACGCCACAGTGTGCCCGGATAAAAGCCGATCAGCTTGATCCAGTAGAGAATGCCGAACAGCAGGCAGTAGCCCGATATGACGCGCTGGAACCAGGCGAAGATCACCTCCACCCCCGAGGGCTGCAGAACGATGCGCCTTGAGGTCACCTCGCTCATATCAGGAGTTCCCGTTCGCCGAGCGGAGCGAAATAGGCGTCGACATCCGCTTCGCTGACCGCTGCGAGGCTTGCCGGCCGCCATTGCGGCTTCGAGCCCTTGTCGATGATGGCAGCGCGGATGCCTTCGTAGAAATCATGGCCGGCGAGCATCCGGTTGAGGATGCGGAACTCCATCTTCATGCAGGCTTCCATGGACAGCGTCAGTCCGGCGCTGATCTGCCGCCAGGCGACGCGCAGGCTGGTCGGCGAGCGGGTGCGGATCGTCGCCAGCGTCTTTGCCGCGAACTCATCGGCGGCGGCCGCACGCTCGAGGCTGTCGATGACGCGGTTCAGGGACGGTTGCGAAAAATGACGGACAATCGCCTCCAGCGTCGGCCTGTCGGTTTCTCGCCTTGCCTGCACGAAGAAGCCGCGCAGCACCGATTCCGGATCGCCGGTCAACGCCAGCCGGTCGAGGAAGCCAGCCTGGTCCTCGGCCTTGATGGTATGGGTGGCCAGCCCAGACCACAGCGCATCGCCATATCGAATGCGATTGCCGGTCAGCGCCAGATACATGCCGAAGGAGCCGCCGAGATCGGGCAGCAGGTGGCTGGCGCCAACATCCGGAAAGAAGCCGATGCCGACTTCCGGCATGGCAAACTGGGCATTCTCGGTCATCACCCGGTGCGAGCCGTGGAAGGAGATGCCGACGCCGCCACCCATGACGATACCGTCGATCAGGGCGACATAGGGCTTCTTGTAGCTGTTGATGCGGGCGTTGAGCCGGTATTCGTCGGCGAAGAACTCGACCGGCGGTTTTCCCGCCCGACCTGTCTCATAGACATGCAGGATATCGCCGCCGGCCGAAAAGGCCCTGCCCTCTGCCTTGACGACGATGACGTCGATGCCCTGGTCGGCCTCCCAGGCGGAAAGAGCGGCGTCGAGCGCCCCGATCATGCGGTGCGTCAAGGCATTGAGCGCCTGCGGCCGCGTCAAGGTGACGACGCCGGCCCGGCCCAGATGTTCGAAGCGGATCTCGTCGCCTCCGCCAAAATCCATCGTGAAAGAATCCCTCTCCCGGCCGCCGGGACTGAAGTGCTAAAGCGTGGCGCATGGGTGCGTCAATGGCGAGGACACCGGTGCAAGCTCTGGCCCGGACCAGGAGCCAGTGCTAAAAATAGAGCTGCAATACGGAAAACTGGGTAGAGTTCATTGCAGCGTACCTGCTGGGTCTTCGAACGGGACGATTGTTTATGACTCGATTTTCGCACCTTGCGCCGGTGGCAATCGGGCTGAGCCTCTGCTTGGCTGTTCACCCGGTCATGGCGGGGGGGTTGGGAGACCTCTTCAGCGCTC
>NZ_RZRA01000935.1:0-2174 GCF_003998945.1 Mesorhizobium sp. M7A.F.Ca.CA.003.01.2.1
GTCATTGAGTGATTTGACGAAAGTGAGCATATCCACCACCGGTTTGCCCTCAAGGTCCGGCTTGCCGCTCGCCATCATCGACTGGCCCGAAGCCCAAACCCACGACATCATGTCGTTCTGGACGCCGGATGGCGTTTGCAGCGACAGGGGCAGCACCCAGCCATACTGGTTCTGGTCGGCGTGCGTCATCTTCTTGGCGGCTTCGAGAAACTCCGCACGGGTCGACGGCAGCTTGGTCACGCCCGCCTTGGCGGCGAGGTCCAAATTCACGAAGACCGGATAGACGAACGAAGCCACGGGAAACATCACGGCCTTGCCGTCCACCTTGATGATATCCGCGACCTGGCTCTTGTCGAAACCGCTCGCATCCATCATCGGATTCATGTCGGCGAGTGCGCCCTGCGCATTCAGATTGTTCACCCAGGCGCCGTCGAGACCGACGACGTCGCTGAGCGTTCCGGTTGCAGCACCAACCGAGATCTGGTCTCGCGTGGTGGCGTAGGGGCCGCTGACCAGCGTCACCTTGATTCCGGGGTTTGCCGCCTCGAACTCGTCCATAATTGACCTGAGCGAGCCAGCCGGCAATTCGGGCTCCCACCATTGGGTGAATTCCAGCGTCGTATCCGCCATGGCGCCGGTTGCGCCAAGCAACCATGCGGCCGCGGCTATTTTCAGCATCGCGGATTTAATACGAAACGTCATTTTCTCCTCCTTCTTTATATTCGCCCGCACAATGCGGCCGATCGTCTGATTATTCAGAAGTCTTCTTACGCAGGCGCCTCACCCTCGCCCGCGGGTCTTATCGCTGATATTCAGATTGCCAGATGCGTCTCGGGGTCGAAGAAATGGAGCTTGGCATCATCCAGGGCCAAGCTGATTTCCGAGCCGGAGCGGACTGTGCTGACCGGTTCGAATTTCGCCACCGCATTCGACGCCAGGCCGAAATCCTGCACCGCGTCAGGGTCGCCGGAGTCCACCCGGACCGCGTCGATGTTGAGATGGACGATTTGTTCGGATCCGAGTTCTTCGATCGAGGTCACCTTTGCCGGTATCGTCTGATACTTGCGGCCGGATTCGAGACTGCTGTCATAGAGATCCTCCGGTCGTATCCCGAACACGACCTTGCGCCCCGCATACGACCTCAAGCCCGGCCTGCGCACGAAGGCTGCATCCTGCAGCCGGATGGCCAAGGCGCCGGACATCAGTTCGTCGCCCGTCAGGGTTGCCTCGAAAAGATTCATCGAAGGAGACCCGATGAAGCCAGCAACGAAAGCGTTCACCGGCGATTCATAGAGCCTCTTGGGTGCGTCGACCTGCTGCAGCACGCCGCCTTTCAACACCGCGACCCTGTCGCCCATCGTCATGGCTTCGGTTTGGTCGTGGGTCACATATATGGTCGTTACGCCGAGCTGCTTTTGCAGACTGGTGATTTCGGCGCGCATTTGAACACGCAGTTTCGCGTCCAGATTGGAAAGGGGTTCGTCCATGAGAAAGGCTGCCGGCTCGCGCACCATGGCGCGGCCCATGGCAACCCTTTGACGCTGTCCGCCTGAAAGGTTCGCGGGTTTGCTGTCCAGCAGAGACGTCAGTTGAAGGGTTTTGGCGATCTCGTCCACGCGCTTTTTGCGCTCGGCCTTCGGCTTGCCTGCCAGCCGCATCGAAAAGCCAATGTTTTCGAACACGGTCATATGCGGGTAGAGAGCGTAGCTCTGGAAGACCATCGCAATGTCGCGGTCCTTGGGCGGCATGTCGACGACGTCGACCCCGCCGATCCGAAGGCTGCCGCTGGTGACGTCCTCCAATCCCGCGATCATCCTCAACGCGGTGGATTTGCCACAGCCGGACGGCCCGACGAGAATCAAGAACTCGCCGTCCTTGACCGACAGGTTCAATTGGTCGATTGCGTGAAAATTGTTCCCGTATGTCTTGCAGATATTCTCAAGAACGACTTCTGCCATATTCCTCCCTCCACAAGTCTAAGCCACTGATTTTTATGATTGTCCTCGGCTTACGTTCACCTGCGAAATTTTTCCTCGGATAGTTCGGGCTATGTTCCGGTATCAAGCCGCGCATATTTCAGTTCGACTGCCGACGGCGCGTTCGTCGATGCCAGGAGTTCCTTGACCTGGTCGTCGGTCGGAAGCGCCTCGCGCCCGCCCCGCCCCGTTATCGAA
>NZ_RZRA01000936.1:0-2170 GCF_003998945.1 Mesorhizobium sp. M7A.F.Ca.CA.003.01.2.1
GCCGAGGCGCCGAGGCCGATGACCGGGCGGTCGAGCGCGACGCTCAGGCGGGCGATGCCGGGATGCGCGTCGACCGCGCGCTGCACCAGGGCGTGCGCCACTGTCGCGGCGCCATCGAGCCCATCCTCGGCAAAGGCGGTCTCGAGGATATATTCGGCCGACCAGCGCGTCAGCGTCACCAGCACCCGTTCCGAGATCGCTTCCGGCGAAGCGGCGATGTTCTGGCCACGGCCGTCACGCTTGCGGGCGAACAGTTCGGCGCCGAGGCGCGCGGCGATGGGATCCCAGTTCGCCTGCTTGCCCAGCACGTGGGCGGCGTCCGACGGGGTGAAGCCGGCGACATGCACCAGCCCGCGCGACACCAGCCGGTTCAGCGTCGCGTTCTGCGCGTTCGAGGTCAAAAGCCTGTCGACGGCGAGCGGCACGGCACCAATCAGCTCGTAGAGCCTGGCTTCGGCGCCGGTCAGGCCGGCGGCGAGCCGGTCCGGCACGCCGGTGCGCACCGCGAAGCGGCCGTCCATACGGCCGGGATTGGGTGCCCGCAGCTGACGCTCCAGCTCTGAAATCAGCGCTACGCCATGCGCCATGCCGGCCAGCGCCAGCGGCACCAGGCGGCGCGGCCCGAGCAGGATCCTGGGGTTGAGCGCGCCATCCTCCAGCGCCACTTCGGAATCGCCGCCGAGGCCGAAGGTGCGCATGGCGACGGCCTCGACCATGGTGCGGAAGCCGCCGACGGTGGCGCCTTCCGGATCTAGCCTGGGACGGCCGCCGTCGAGCACGGCGACGTCGGTGGTGGTGCCGCCGATGTCGGACACCACAGCATTGTCGAGCCCGGTCATGTGGCGGGCGCCGACCAGGCTGGCGGCCGGGCCGGACAGGATGGTCTCGATCGGTCGCTGGCGGGCAAAAGCGGCTGAAACCAGCGCGCCATCGCCGCGCACCACCATCAGCGGTGCTGCGATGTTGCGCGCCTCGAGGAAGCCTTCGGTTGCTGCCACCAGCCGGTCGATCATCGAGATCAGCCTGGCGTTGAGCAAAGTGGTCAGCGCCCGGCGCGGGCCGCCGAGCTTGGCCGACAGCTCGTGGCTCGATGTGACCGGCAGGCCGGACTTGTCGCGGATCAACTCGCGGGCGGCGATCTCATGCGCCGGATTGCGGGTGGCGAAGTAGGCGCAGACGGCAAAGCCGGACACCGAGGCGCCGAGTTCCGGCAGCGCCGCTTCCAGTCCGGACAGATCGAGCTTGGCGGCATTGCCATGCACGTCGTGACCGCCCGGACAAAAAACCACCGGATCGGTGCCGAGCGCGGCCTTCAGCCCGTCGCGGGCGAGGTCGCCCTCGGAAAAGCCGATCATCACCAGCGCGACGCGGCCGCCCTGGCCCTCGACGAGCGCGTTGGTGGCAAGCGTCGTCGACATCGACACCAGCTTGATATCAGCCGGATCGGTTCCGGCTTTCTGCAGCACCGCGTCGACGGCGCCGGAAATGCCGACGGCAAGATCATGCCTGGTGGTCAGCGCCTTGGCCTTGGCCAGCACCTTGCCCTTGTTCGGCCCTTCTTGCGGGCCTTCTGTTTCAGACCACAACACGGCATCGGTATAGGTGCCGCCGGTGTCGATTCCGAGGAACAACGGTTTTGGCTTGGTCTTGGCTGTCATTTTTGGCGGCGGTCCGGCTGGGGAGTCTGTCTGCCCCTGCCTTTAGCCGATGCGGGCGGGTCGATAAAGCTGCGAGCGCTGGGCCAAGGCGGAGATTGGCAGCGTTGGCCGAAGCGCCAACCTACCCGACAAACCCCACTTTCTTGTGCGTGCCATCGCAGAACGGCTTGTTGGCGGAATGGCCGCAGCGGCAGAGGAAGGCGCGTTGTGTACGGTCGACCGTATGGCCGGTTCCGGTGACGATCTCGAGATTGCCCTCAAGCTTGAGCGGGCCATTGGTGGTCGGCGTCACTTTCAGCGGACCATTTCTCGCTTCGAGCGCCGGCGTGTCCTTCAGCTGCGGCTCGCCGGTGGCGGCAAAACCGGATTTGTTGTGGCTGCCGTCGCAGAACGGCTTGTTTTCCGAAGCGCCGCAGCGGCAGAGCGTGGCACGATAAGAAGTCTCGCCGTCGAGAACGATCTCGGCGTGGACCGCCAGCGGGCCGTTTTCCCGCAGCCGCACCGTGTTGACC
>NZ_RZRA01000937.1:0-2167 GCF_003998945.1 Mesorhizobium sp. M7A.F.Ca.CA.003.01.2.1
GATCAGGATGGTGCAGGCGGCGTTGATTTCCGGCGTCACGCCGAGGCGAACCTGGCTGTAGATCTTCATCGGCAGCGTCGTCGCGCCCGGCCCCGAGGTGAAGCTGGCAATGACCAGATCGTCGAGCGAAAGGGTGAAAGCCAGCATCCAGCCGGAGACGATCGCCGGCATGATGACCGGCAATGTGATCTGGAAGAAGGTCTTCACCGGCGTGGCGCCAAGATCCATCGCGGCTTCCTCCAGCGAGCGGTCGAAAGTCATGAGCCGCGACTGCACGACCACGGCGACGAAGCACATGGTCAGCGTGATGTGGGCGAGCGTCACGGTGAGGAAGCCGCGGTCGAGCCCGACGGCGACGAAGAGCAGCAGCAGCGACAGGCCGGTGATGACTTCCGGCATGACCAGCGGCGCAAAGACCATGCCGGAAAACAGCACCCTGCCCTTGAAGCGCGTGTAGCGGGTCAAGGTGAGTGCCGCCAGCGTGCCCAGCACCGTCGCAACCGTGGCCGAGATCAGGCCAACACGCGCCGTCACCCAGGTCGCGTCCATGAGACCCTGGTTGTGGAACAGCGAGACGTACCATTTGGTCGAGAAACCGCCCCAGACCGTGACCAGTTTCGATTCGTTGAACGAGAAGACGATGAGCAGCACGATCGGCAGGTAGAGAAAGGCAAAGCCAAGCACGATCGAGGTGATGTTGAAGCGGCTCCAGGTGGCGTTCATGAGGTCACCTGTCCATTTCCTGAGCGCGCGCCTGAGCCCGCTGGAAGAGCATGATCGGCACGATCAGCAGCAACAGCAGGATGACGGCCACGGCCGACGATACCGGCCAGTCGCGATTGGCGAAGAACTCGTTCCACAACGTCTTGCCGATCATCAGCGTCTGCGATCCGCCGAGCAGATCGGGAATGACGAATTCGCCGACAGCCGGAATGAACACCAGCAGACAACCGGCGATGACGCCGGGCAGCGACAGCGGGAAGGTGATTTTCCAGAACGCACTGGTCGGCGGGCAACCGAGATCCTTGGCCGCCTCGATCAGCGAATAGTCCATCTTCTCGAGAGCGGAATAGAGCGGCAGCACCATGAACGGCAGGTAGGAATAGACGATGCCGATGAAGATCGCCGTATAGGTGTTGAGGATGATCAGCGGCTGGTGGATGATGCCGGTGGCGAGCAGCAGCTGATTGAGCAGCCCTTCGGGCTTGAGAATGCCGATCCAGGCGTAGACGCGGATCAGGAACGAGGTCCAGAACGGCAGGATGACCAGCATCAGCAAGGTCGGGCGGATCGTCGCCGGCGCGCGCGCCATGCCGTAGGCGATGGGGTAGCCGACGAGCAATGTCAGGACCGTCGAGACCGCGGCGATGATGACGCTGGTCACATAGGCGTTGAAGTAGAGCGCGTCCTGCGTCAGCCAGGTGTAGTTGTCGAGGCTGAGCTGTTTCAGCTGAGCCAGGAACCCTGAGATACCGCCGCTGAAATCGAGCGCCGGCGTATAGGGCGGAATGGCGATCGCCGTCTGCGACAGCGAGATCTTGAAGACGATGACGAACGGAATGAGGAAGAAGAACAGCAGCCAGACATACGGGATGATGATGACCAGTCGGCCAACGAAGGCAGCACCCAGCCTGGCAAGGATGGATCTGCCGGCATTGGATGCCGGAGAGGCTGATGCTGTGGTGACGGCGGCGCTCGACATGGTCGCCCCCTACCGCGTCAGCACGACGCCGGCGTCGGGCCGGAAGGAAACCCAGGCGCGGTCGTTCCAGCTCAACGGATCCTCGGTGATGCGGGCCGCGTTCATGGTGCTGGCGCGCACCACCTGGCCGTCGTCCAGCCTGACATGATAGACGGTCATGTCGCCGAGATAGGCGATGTCGTAGACCTCGCCCTCGATGGCGTTGACGGCCTCGGCCGGCTTCTTCGACGACACCTTGATCTTTTCGGGCCTGATGGCGAAGGTGACGGCCGTCCCGGCCCCGGCGGTGCCGGCATTGTCGGTGCGGATGGTGATGCCGTTGCCGGCGTCTATGCAGGCGCTGCCCGCCTCGCCACGCGCGATCTTGCCCTCGAACATATTCACGTTGCCGACGAAGCCAGCGACGAAACGCGATCCCGGCGCCTCGTAAACTTCGGCCGGCGTTGCCACCTGCATCACCTCGCC
>NZ_RZRA01000938.1:0-2166 GCF_003998945.1 Mesorhizobium sp. M7A.F.Ca.CA.003.01.2.1
GATGACATCGGTGAGATCGCTGCTTACCAAACCCTGGATCTGGTCGTTCATTGGCGCCTTGCTGGTGTGGCTGGCGACGATCGCCTTCACCGGCGGTTATGGCGGGGGTGGCATGGTGACGGCAGCCCTTTCGCTGGCGGTATTCACCGTCATTGTCGGCGTCGGCCAGATGTTCGTCATCACGCTGGGACCAGGCAATGTCGACCTGTCGCTGCCGGCCAATATCGGCCTTGCCAGCGCCGTCGCGATGAAGGTGATGGACGGCAACGATTCCATGATCGCGGTCGGGCTTTTGGCGGCACTTGCCTGCGGGGCGGCGATTGGCGCCGCCAACTACCTGCTGATCTGGGCGCTGCGCATCCCGCCGATCATCGCCACGCTATCGGCCAGCTTCATCATCCAGTCGATCGACATCAGCTATGGCCGCGGGCTGCAGATCAAGCCGCCGCCGGGCTTCGCCGATTTTGCCAACTGGCAGGTGCTGGGCATTCCGGTGCTGGCGATCCTCACGGTATTGTTCACCGTCGGCGCGGCCATCGCGCTGCAGCGTATGATCTATGGCCGCTCGGTGCTGGCGATCGGCCAGAACATTCGCGCGGCGTGGCTGGCCGGTGTCAATGTCGGCCGCATCCGCTTCCTCACCTACACGCTGTCGGGCGCGCTCGGCGGCATCGACGGCGCGCTGCTCGCCGGCTATTTCCGCGGCGCCAATGTCGACATCGGCAACGAATATCTGCTGGCCTCGATCGCCGTCGTCGTCATCGGCGGCACGTCGGTCGCCGGCGGCAAGGCCAATGTCCCCGGCGTCTGGGGCGCGGCTTTGTTCCTGGTGCTGCTTTTGACCATGCTCAACACGTTTGGGGTGAGCGCCGGGGTGCGGTTGCTGCTGACGGGGCTGATCATCGTCGGGGTGATCACGGCGGCGGGCGGGCAGAAGGCGCTGCGGTAGCCTCCGCCTTCGTCGTCCCAGACACCTTCAAGGCCTGTAATCATTGTGCCAGGCCGACATCCGGTTCCCTTCGACGTTATGGCGCTGTAAATCCCGTTCGCGTGGCCACGGCCGCTGAATAATGCTGGGAGGTTTGCGTGTCCGATTTTGTGAAGGTCAGCCGCGACGGCGACGTTGCCGTCGTCACCATCGACAATCCGCCGGTCAACGCGCTGAGCTTCCATGTCCGCGAACCGCTGATGCAGGCGCTGGTCGAATTGCGCGACGATGCGTCGGTTGCCGCCATAGTCATTGCATGCGCCGGCCGGACGTTTGTCGCCGGCGCCGACATCACCGAGTTCGGCAAGCCGATGCAGCAGCCCGAACTGCGCGCCATCGTGGCGACGCTGGAAACCATCGCCAAGCCGACGGTCGCAGCCATCCACGGCACCGCGCTCGGCGGCGGGCTGGAGCTGGCGCTGGGCTGCCATTTCCGTGTTGCCGATGCCGGCGCCAAGCTCGGCCTGCCGGAAGTCAAACTCGGCCTGCTGCCGGGTGGCGGTGGCACGGTACGGCTGCCGCGCCTTGTCGGCGCGGTGAAGGCGTTGAAGATGATCGTCTCAGGTGCGCCGATCGGCGCGACCGAGGCGCACGCCGCCGGTCTCGTCGATGCCGTCTTCGAAGGCGATCTGACCACGCATGCCGTGAACTTCGCTGGGGAAATCGCCCGCAAGGGTGGTCCCTTCACGCCGGTGCGCGATCGCAATGATGGTCTCAAGCAGACTGATCTCGCGGCGTTCGACGCCGGGGCTGCGGATCTTGCCAGGAAAGCGCGCGGCCTCGAGGCGCCGATCGCTTGTGCGCAGTCGGTGCGCAATGCCGTCACGCTGCCGTTCGATGCGGCACTGGCGGCAGAGCGTGCGCTGTTCGTCAAGCTGGTCGCCAGCGACCAATCGCGGGCGCAGCGCCATCTGTTCTTCGCCGAACGTGAGGCGACAAAGCTTCCAGGAAAAGACGTCGTCAAGCGCAGGATCGCCCGCGTCGGCGTCATCGGTGCCGGTACGATGGGCGGCGGCATTGCCATGGCCTTCGCCAATGGCGGATATCCCGTGACCTTGCTGGAAACCAGCCGTGAGGCATTGCAGCGTGGCTTGGCGACCATCGACAGGAACTACTCGGTTTCCGTCACGCGCGGTTCGCTCAGCGACGACGCCAAGCGGGAGCGGCTCGCCCAGTTC
>NZ_RZRA01000939.1:0-2153 GCF_003998945.1 Mesorhizobium sp. M7A.F.Ca.CA.003.01.2.1
GAACATCGTCCTTCTCCGCCCAGGTGTCGTAGCGGATCTCGACGCCGAGCCGGGCGAGTTCAGCCAGCCGCCAGTCGATGATACCGATCAGCTCCTTGCGGCGCGGATTCTGCGTCGCCAGTCGAATTTGGCCGCCGGCCTGGCTCGATGCTTCAAGCACCGTCACCTTGTGGCCGCGCTCGGCTGCGACCCGCGCAACCTCCAGCCCGCCGGCGCCGGCTCCGATGACCACGATTTTCTGCTTCGGTCCTTCGGTCTTGACGATGATATGCGGGATTTCGGCCTCGCGGCCAGTCGCGGCATTGTGGACGCAAAGCGCTTCGCCGCCCTCATAAATGCGGTCGAGACAATAGGTGGCGCCCACGCACGGGCGGATCTCATGCTCGCGGCCCTCCATCACCTTTTTGATGATGTGCGGATCGGCGATATGGGCGCGGGTCATGCCGACCATGTCGAGCTTGCCGGTGGCAATGGCGTGGCGTGCGGTGGCCACGTCGGATATGCGCGCCGCGTGGAAGGTCGGGAATTTCGTCGCCGCCCTCACCTCTCCGGCGAAATCGAGATGCGGCGACGAGCGCATGCCGGCCACCGGTATGACCTTGGTCAGCGCCGCATCGCTTTCGATCGAGCCGCGGATGATGTTGAGGAAATCGACCTTGCCGGAATTGGCCAGCCGCCTGGCGATCTCGATGCCCTCCTGTTTGGACAGGCCTTTTTCGAAATCTTCGTCAGCGACCATGCGGATGCCGACGACGAATTTCTCGCCGACCGACGCACGCACGGCATCAAGCACCATGTTGGTGAAGCGCAGGCGGTTGTCGAGCGAGCCGCCGAATTCGTCGTCGCGATGGTTGGTGGCCGGCGACCAGAAGCCGTCCATCAGATGGCCGTAGGATTCGAACTCGATGCCGTCCAGGCCGGCGGCCTGACAGCGCTGGGCGGCCGAAGCATAGTCGGCGACGATGCGCTCGATGTCCCAGTCCTCGATGGTTTTCGGGAATGCGCGATGCGCCGGCTCACGCACCGGCGAGGCCGAGAGCACCGGCAGCCAGTCGGCCTTGTTCCAGCCGGTACGGCGGCCGAGATGGGTGATCTGGATCATCACCTTGCAGTCGTGCTCGTGGCAGGCATCGGCGAGCTCGGCCAGCCACGGCACGATCCTGTCGTCATAGACATGCAGATTGCCGAAAGCGGCCGGGCTGTCGCGCGAGACGATCGCCGAGCCGGCGGTCATGGTCAGCGCCATACCGCCCTTGGCCTTCTCGGCATGGTAGAGCCGGTATCGCTGTTTCGGCATGCCGTCCTCGGAATAGGCCGGCTCATGGCTGGTCGACATGACCCGGTTCTTCAGCGTCAGATGTTTGAGCTGGTAGGGCTGGAGAAGCGGATCGTTGGAGGTCATCGTCTTCCTGCGGTTTCAAATTGTGCTAATGAGCGGCAAAATTCGTTTTCAAGCATGTCGTCCCGCACGCACTCCGGGCGCATGCGACAAGGATTGGGCCCATGATCGATACCAAAACTCTCACCCAGCTCGGTGCGCACGTCGAGACGCCACAAAGCCCCGAAGCAGCGGTTCTGGAGACCGTACCGTTTTCGCGCGGCGACGGGCCGCCGGCGATCGTGCGCTTCACCTGCCCGGAATTCACCTCGCTGTGCCCGGTCACCGGCCAACCGGACTTCGCCCATATCGTCATCGACTACGCACCCGATGCGGCTCTGGTGGAATCGAAGTCGCTCAAGCTGTTCATGACCTCGTTTCGCAACCATGGCGCCTTCCATGAAGACTGCACCGTCATGATCGGCCGCCGCATCGTGGCGGCAACCAAGCCGCTGTGGTTGCGCATAGGCGGCTATTGGTATCCACGCGGCGGCATTCCGATCGATGTGTTCTGGCAAACCGGCGCTCCGCCGGAAGGCGCCTGGCTCCCCGACACCGGGGTGGCGCCCTATCGCGGGCGGGGTTGAGCTCGCCCATCATTCGCACTGATATTGGCTGAGTGCCCATTCGCCGGTCACCGACAACAGGTCCGTGATCTTCCAGTCGCCATCGACCTTCTTGAATTTCCATTCCAGCCGGTGCGGGTTGCCCGATATGACGAAGGCGACGATGACCTTGGCCTGGTCACCGTTGATCGCCTCGAGCGTCTTCAGGC
>NZ_RZRA01000093.1:0-9140 GCF_003998945.1 Mesorhizobium sp. M7A.F.Ca.CA.003.01.2.1
GAACAGTTTGATGCCGACATCCGCCAGCAGCGGCACCCGCCTGGTTGCCATTTCGAGGATCGGTTCGAAATGCTCGAAGTCCTCGGGCAGGCTGTCGAAGCAGAAATCGGGCGAGATGCCGTTATGGCCCCACGGCTTGGCCACCGGCTCGAAGCAGCCGAGCAGCAGCTTACCGGCGTCTTCCTTGTAGTAGGAGCACTCGTCGCCCAGGAAAAGCACCGGCAAATTGGCGGGCAGGCCGGGGATGGTCTCGGTGACGATGTAGAAATGCTCGGCGGCGTGCAGCGGCAGCGTCACGCCGATCTGTGCCGCGAGATCGCGCGACCACATGCCACCGCATATCACCACCTTGTCGGCGCGGATCTCGCCCTTGTCGGTGACCACGCCGCAAACGCGGCCGTTCTCGACCAGGATTTTCGTGACCGGCGTGTTTTCGAGAATGCAGGCGCCACCGGTGCGCGCGCCCTTGACATAGGCCATGGTGACGTCGGTGGGGTTGACCTGTCCATCATTGGGGAACCAGAAGCCGCCGACGATGCCGTCGATGTTGACCGGGCTCCAGCGTTCCTTGATCTCGCCGGGCGTGACCATGTCGACCGGCAGGCCGAAATTGCGCCCCATCCAGGCGCCGCGTGCCAGCTCCTCGAAGCGCGCCTCGGTGTTGGCGACACGCAGCGAGCCGCGCTGCATGAAGCCGGTGGCCTGTCCGGTTTCGGCTTCGAGGCGGCCGAACAGCTCGCCGGTGTATTTCGCCAGCTCCGTCATCTGTCGCGTCGCCCGCAACTGCGTCACCAGGCCGGCGGCATGCCATGTCGTGCCGCATGTCAGCTGCTTGCGCTCGCACAGTACGACGTCGGTGATGCCAAGCTTGGTGAGGTGATAGGCGACCGAACATCCGGCAATGCCGCCGCCGACGATGACGACATCAGCCTGTTCCGGCATCTGTTCTGAACTAGCCCCTGACATTACGCGTCCCCCTGAATTGCTGCGCGGCTCAGGCATCTGGCGCCCTTTCGGAGCAGCGTCATGCCGTCGCGTCGATGGATGTCAATGGCGTGCCGCACGCTGCGGCCCACCGTTTTGTGCCCGTCATGCGTGATGGGGCACTTTGTCGGTATCGTTTCCGGCCGCGTGGGGCTTGGCCCAGGCGAAGCGCCGTTCGATCCGCTTCTGCAGGATCATCAGTACATAGACCATCGCCAGGTAGTAGAGGGAGGTGACGGCGTAGAACTCGGCATAGCGGAACGTTGAGGCGACGCTTTGCTGGGTGACCGCCATCAGTTCCGTCAATGAGATCACCGAGGCCAGCGACGTGGTCTTGAGCAGCGTGATGAACTCGTTGACGGTCGGCGGCAGGGCGATGCGCAGCGCCTGCGGCACGACGATCAGGAAGAACACTTGCGGCTTGCGCAGGCCAAGTGCGGCGCCGGCCTGAAACTGCCCTTCTTCGACGGCGCTGAGCGCCGCCCTGTTGATCTCGACCTGATAGGCGGCCTCGTTCAGCGTCAGCGCCAGGAGGGCCGCGATGAAGGGCGAAAACCAGGTCTCGCGGAAGATCGGCCATATTTGCGGCAGGCCGTTCCAGACGAACAGCAGCAGCAGAAGCGCCGGCAGTGCGCGGAAAACAGCGATATAGGCCGTCGCTCCCCAGCGCAGCACCTTGTTTTGCCCGTTGAGCGCCAAGGCAAGCGGCAGCGACAGGAGGATCGCCGCCGCATGCGCGAGTATTGTCAGGGCGAGCGCTACCAGCGCCGCCCTGAAGAACGTCCCGGAAAAAAGTGTCGACCAGAACAAGCCAAAGTCAAAGCTCACGGAACCCTGCCGATCGCGCCGTTACTGACCGATGCCACTGATGGTCGACATCGGAAGCTTCCACGTCTCGGCGATGGTCTTCATGGTGCCGTTCGCGGCAAGCTCCTTGACAGTAGCGGCGACCGCCGCCGCGTCAGCCTCATCCTTGCGGAAATAGGCCGCGTACTGATCCTGCGCGCCGGCCGAGTAGACGATCTTCAACTCACCGGGCTGCTGCAAGTCGCGGTAGGCGAATTCGGTGTCCTGGCTGATCGTCGCGACCGCGCGACCCAGCACCACCTGTTGCATCGCATCGGTCTGCTTGGGATAGGTCTGCATGGTGATCTTGTCGCGGCCGGCCTTGGCCAGGTCCTCGTTCACCTTGTCCAGCAGGCCTATATAGGAAGTGCCGGACTGGACGGAGATGGTCTTGCCGGAGAAATCCTCATAGCTCTTGTAGGCGGACGCATCGTCGGCCTTGCCGATCATGACGACGCCGGTCTTCAGATAAGGCACGCCGCTCAGCTTCTCCAGCCGTTCGGGTTTCAGCAAAGCGCCGCTGATGACGATGTCGCAGCGCTTCGATTCCAGGCCGGGAAGCAGGCCGCTGAAGTCCATCGTCGTGATACTGGCGTCGACCTTCCAGTGCGCGGCCAGCGCCTTGATGACGTCGATGTCGACGCCAACGGGAGCCTCGCCCGCCGTCTTGATGAATTCCATCGGCGGGAAAGTGGGATCGACGCAGGCTTGCAGTTTACCGTCGGCGGCGAAGCTCGGCGGCTGTGCTGCCGCCGGCGTGGCGGCCGCGAGGGCGATGAGTAGAAGGATCTTGCGGTTCATGGTTCACCTCTAGTTTGGGCTCTTGGCGGCCTCAAGGAACGCTTGCCGAAAGTTCGTCAATAGTCAACATAATTCATTTAAGAGAACAGGAGACAGCGAAAGAATGGCGCCACCGCATCGGCAACCGGCATCGAAAGTCCGGAGCCGCGAGCCGCGACGCCATCACCGATGGCGTCGGCGCGCTCCTGTAGCGGCCAAGGCCACGCGTCAGTGCGTCTCGGCATTCTTTGCGGCGATCAGGCAGATCAGTTCGTACATCATCACCATGGCGACCTGCGCCGTGATCTGGTTGGGGCTGTCCTTGGTCGGCATCAGGCAGACGACGTCCCCACCGATGATGTTGAGCCCCTTCAATCCTTGCAGAAGGCGCGTCGCCTCGCGGATGGTCAGGCCGCCGAAGCCCGGCTCGAGGTTCGAAACCCCGGGAGCGACGGAGGGGTCGAGGCTGTCGAGATCGAAGGTGATGTAGGCGGGGCGATCGCCAACCCGCTCGCGGATCATCTCCACCATGCGCTCTATGCCCAAGCGTTCGAACTCGTCCATCGTAACAACCCGATAGCCCAGAGCGCGACTCGAGCCGCCAACGCCGCCGGTGTGGATATCCGCCGCCGGATGACCGCGCATGCCGATCTGGATGCTGCGTTCCGGGTCGACCGCACCTTCCTTTGCCGTATAGGCCGCCCAGTGCGCCGCCGAACGCTTCGCGCCAAGCCAGTGGGGCATGTTGTCGTAGGAATCGGTGTGCGCGTCGAAATGGATCAGCGAGCAGGGCTGGCCTCCCGACAGGCGCCGGCCCGGTCCGGCGATGGCCTTGATGATAGGCCCGGTGATCGAGTGATCGCCGCCGATGGAAACCGGGTTTGTGCCGGCGGCGTCGAGCCGGGCGTAGAAGGCTTCGATGTCGCGGACACAGGCCTCGTTGTTCATGGCCTCGGGCAGGGGAACGTCGCCAAGATCGCTGATCTTGGCGGCATCCCATGGCGAAAAGCCGTGCACCCCGTGCGAGCGGCGATAGTAGCCCGACACGTTGCGGACCGCGCGCGGGCCAAGATGTTGGTCGCGCTCCGTCGAGCCGTTTCCGGAGCTGTGCGGCACGCCGACCAGGCCGATATCCACATCGGCCGGAGTCTCCGCTACCGGGCAGCGGAAAAACGTCGCGATGCCCCACCAGTACCAACTCTGCGAACTGCGCCTGGCTTCGGCAATATCGTCTTGGCTCATCATCGCTCCTTCATCCGTATGCTGGCGGGGAAGGCTCGCCTCATGGCACCGCCGCCTCCTCGAAATTCATCTGGATGCTGGTGGGGAATTCTGTATAAGTCAACAAAGTTGTTCTATACAGAACACATAAAATTCCGGCTTGTACGGCGGACCGAGCTGACGGTATGGGATTGAACATGCTGAGAGCGCAATCATGACGAGTGGCACCCAGAGGCCGTCCACGGCCCGCATCGGTGATGCCCTGCGCAATCGACGGCGCGAACTGGACCTTACCCTCCAGGCCGTGGCGGATGGCGTTGAAGTCAGCAAGGGTTTTCTCAGCGAAGTCGAACGCGACAAGGCCTCGCCCTCGGTGGCAACGCTCGTTCGCCTGTGCGACATTCTTGGAATTACGATCGGCAGCCTGTTCCAGCATGACAACACGGCTGTCGTCCGCGTTGACGCGCGCACTCCGGCGGTGCTCGGCGGCACCGACCTTTTAGACTTCCTGCTCAGCCCGAAATCCGCGGTTCGGACGCAGGCGATCCTGTCGATCATGGCGCCGGGCGGCACCGGCGGCGACAAGCTCTACAGCTGGCGTTCGGAAGAGGAATTCGTGTTCGTCGTCGAGGGCAGCGTGACCGTGTTGCTCGAAGGCGAGGAGTTCGTCCTGCTCGAAGGCGACGCCATGACTTTCGACCCAAGACGCCTCCACACCTTCCGCAACAGTTCCGCCACCAAGCAGGCGCAAGCGCTTTTCATCCTGTCGCCGCCGTCCGTCTAGAGGCGCAGTCATCTTAAGCCAGCGTAGTCCGATGACGTCGGCTTTCGGGAAACGGCGAAGCTGGTCTTAACGACCGACTTGAGGCGCAAAGCTGCCGGCTTCACCCCTCGGGAGTTTCGCGCTCGCCTGCCGGGCCTCGCCTTCGATCTCGATCTTGCTCCGCGCTTGAAGATCGAAGCGCACCGTTACGGTGCGCATGCGCGCATGCAGGACTCCGTCCAGCGTACCGCGCATTTCATGCAGATAAGTCAGCGACGATTTCCCAAGCTTTTCTATAACGCTGCGAACGGTGACCAGAGTTCCCACCGCGGTTTCATGCACGTAGTCGATCTCCATCCTCACATCCGCCCAGCCGAGGGTCGGCGTCAAACGAGGATCGGCAATCCTGCCCAGCAACTGGAAACTGGCGTCATCGAACATCGCCACATAATGACGAACGTTGAGATGGCCCATCGCGTCGCACATCCAAGGATGCACGACGCCGACATAGGTTTCGATGCCGGGGGGCGTCAAAACCCGACCTCATGTGCGCCCTTGAGATCCAGCAGTTGACGGGCTTCGTCGGGCGTCGCGATTTCGAGCGACAACTCGTTGAGAATGCGCTTTATCTTGGCCACCTGTTCGGCATTGCTCTTGGCGAGCGTGCCCTTGCCGACATAGAGGCTGTCTTCCAAACCGACCCGTACATTGCCGCCCATGATCGCGCCCATCGTGCAGAGATTTATCTGGTGCTTGCCCGCGGCAAGGATCGACCAGAGATAGTCGTCTCCGAACAGCCGATCAGCCGTCCTGCGCATGTGCATCATGTCTTCTGGGTCGGCGCCGATACCGCCCAGCAGCCCGAAGATCGTCTGGACGAAAAGCGGCGGCTTCAGCAGCTTGCGGTCGAGAAAGTGCGCAAGCGTGTAGAGGTGACTGACATCGTAGCACTCGAACTCGAACTTCGTGCCATAAGCCTGGCCGACCTCGACGATGATCCGCTCGATCTGCTCGAACGTGTTGGAGACGATGCCCTTCTTTGTGTCTTCCAGATAGCCCTTCTCCCAGTCGTACTTCCAGTCGGTGTATTTCGGCGCGATGTGGTGCAAGGCGAAATTCATAGATCCCATATTGAGCGAGCAGAGTTCCGGCTTCGAAGCGTGCGCCGCTTCAAGGCGCTCTTCGAGGGTCATCTTCAGCCCGCCGCCGGTGGAAATGTTCATCACGGCGTCGGTCTGCTGCTTGATGCGCGGCAGGAAATCCATAAACAGCCTGGGATCAGGGGTAGGCTTGCCGGTCTCCGGATCGCGGGCATGCAGATGGATCACCGACGCCCCGGCTTCGGCTGCTCCGACAGCGGCGTCGACGATCTCGGACGGCGTTATCGGCAGATACGGGCTCATCGTCGGCGTGTGGATCGAGCCGGTGACCGCACAGGTGATGACGACTTTCGGCGATTTCTTCATGGTTGAACTCTCCCTTGTCTGCCTTTTGTTGTTATCTATCGAGAGCGAGGCAATCCTCACGACCACAGCCCAATCGAACCGCCTCGCCCGCATTGAGTTCGGACCGAGACGACGATGCGGCAAGTTTGACAATGAATTTCAGGCCGCCCGCCGTGACAGCGACGAGCCGGATGTGATCGCCGACATAGACGGACTGAACGACGGTTGCCGCGATCACGTTGAGGGCGGTGGAGCCTTCGTGCAATAAGGACATGCGCTCGGGCCTGATCGACAGCGTCACCCTGGCGCCCGTAGGGGGCGTCGCGCCAGGGGAAATGGCGTTCAACACCAGATCGCCATCGTCGAGATGGACGGCCACGCCACCATTTTCACCGCCGGCAAGCACGGTGCCGGACATGCGGTTGTTCTCGCCGATGAAGCTCGCCACAAACTTCGTGGCAGGCCGGTCATAAAGTGTGGCCGGCGGTGCGATCTGCTCGATGCGGCCCTTGTTCATGACGACGATGCGGTCGGAAATCGACAGCGCTTCGGTCTGGTCGTGGGTGACCATGACGAAGGTGGTGCCAAGCCGCGACTGCAGCCGCTTCAGCTCAACCTGCATCTGTTCGCGCAGATGCGCATCGAGCGCCGACAACGGCTCGTCGAGCAGCAGCACGCGCGGCTCGCAGACGATGGCACGCGCGAGCGCGACGCGTTGGCGCTGGCCGCCAGACAGTTCGGAGACACGGGCGCCAAGCTTGTCGGCGAGACCGACCATGTCGAGCGCTTCGCCGGTGCGCTTAGCCTGTTCGGCTCCAGACAGTTTGCGCAGCGACAGACCGAAGCCGACATTTTCTGCAACATTCATGTGCGGGAACAGCGCGTAGTCCTGGAACACGGTATTGACCGGCCGGTCGAACGGGCGAAGTGCCGTGATATCGCGGCCGTCTAGCAGCACCTTGCCGCTCGACGGGCTTTCGAAACCGGCGATGACGCGCAGACTGGTGGTCTTGCCGCAACCCGACGGCCCGAGCAGCGTGATGAACTCGCCGCTGATAATGTCGAGATCGACGGCGTCGAGCCCGACGATGCCGCCAGGAAAAATCTTCGAGACCGCCTGCAGCCGGACGAGTGGATCAGGCGCCATCGCGAACCTCGGACGGCTTCGTGGTGTTGACCCAGAGAATCTGGCACCGCTCGGCGCCCGGATTGCGGAAGGCATGCAAAAGCGTGCTCTTGAAGGCAAAGCTGTCGCCGGCCTTCAGCACGTACTTTGTCGAATCCACCACCAGTTCGACCTCACCAGCCAGCACGAAGCCGAATTCATGGCCGGCATGCGCATAGGCCTCGGCCGTGCCGCCGCCGGCTTCCACCGTCACCAGCATGCCGGTCAGCGTCGCGCCCGGGGGTGACAGCAGCGCCTTGGCAATGCCTTCCGATTTCACCGGGATTTGCCGCCGCTTGTCGGCACGCACGCAATAGAGGTCGTTCGCCGTATCGCTGCCGTCGGCGATCAGCGCCGACGGCTCGATGTCGAGGGCGGCGGCGAGCGGCCAGATCACCTTGACGCGCAGCGAGGACATGCCGCGCTCGATCTGGCTCAATGCACCGATCGACACGCCGGCCTTTGCCGCAAGATCGGCCAGCGACAGCTTGCGCTCCAGCCGCAGCGCCCGCACCCGCCTGCCGACCCGCACATCGGCATCGTCCTTCGGCTTTTCAGCCGTTTCGTCCAGCATGTCCATGCGTTAGTCCTCGTTTGCTTTCCCTTCTCCCCTTGTGGGAGAAGGTGGATCGGCGCGCAGCGCCGAGACGGTTGAGGGGTGTTCCAGCGGAGTGAGACGCTGGTGTTCCCTGGAGCACCCCTCATCCGTCGCCTTCGGCGACACCTTCTCCCACAAGGGGAGAAGGGGGAGCTTTATCCCCCCGCCTTCACCTTCTCAAACATCTTGGCGAGGTCGTCATTCTGTTTCATCGGTCCGGTGAAGATGGTGGTCTTCAGCATCACCTCCGGGTCGGACGGCAGCTGCAATTTCTCCAGCTCCTCCTTCGGCACCGCCGCGAAGGCCGAACTGGTCGAGCTGCCATAGCCGTAGGCCTCGATCAGGTATTTGCCGGAATCCGTCTCCAGCCGGCTGTTGATGAAATCATAGGCGAGGTCGACATTCTTGGCGTCCTTGAGCATCACGAAGCCGCAGGCCCAGGTCAGCATGCCCTCCTTGGGCTTCATGAACTCGACCGGCACGCCCTGCTTCTTGAGCGAGGTGGCCGACGCGTTCCAGGTCATGGCGGCGACCAATTGGCCGCTGGCCAGCGCCTGTTCGACGGAGGTCATGTCGGTGGTGTAGTTGGAGAGCAGCGGGCGCTGCTCGCGCAGCTTCTCGGCCACCTTGTCCATTTGCTCCGGCGTCATGTCGAACGGATTGACGCCGGCGAGCAGCGCCGCCACGACAGGCGTGTCATGCACCGCGTCGATCGTCGCCATGCGACCGGCATACTGCTTGTCCCACAAAAGGTTCCAGCTCGCTTCCGGGTTCTTCACCAGATCGGTGCGGTAGAGGATCGAGGTGTTGCCCCAGTCCCACGGCACCATCCAGACCTTGCCGTCGCCAGCCTGCAGGTCTGGCAGGTTCTTGAACACCGGGAAGATCGAGTCCCAGTTCTTGATGCGCTTGGTGTCGATCGGCTGCAGCAGGCCTTCCTTGTTCCAGCGCGCCACCTTGTCATAGCAGGGATGCGCAATGTCGGGTCGGAAGCCGGCCTTGACCTTGGTGAAGGCGTCATCGTCGTCACCGAAGATCGAGGCCTCGACGCCATCGGGATGCGCGGCAAGGAAGCTCTTGTTGAAGTCGGGCAGTTCATAGCCCGACCAGGTGAAATATTGCAGTTTGTCGCCGGCGAAAGCGACGGTCGACGACAGCGCCAGCGCGAACGCCGTCAATCCAGCGCAAACAGTCTTTGCAGAGATCGATTTCAGGTCGAATGCCATTGCAGTTCTCCTCTCTTGGTTTGTTTTGGTTGTGATGGATCCGCAGGCTTTGGCGCCGTGGCGGACAAGCCGCGATGGCGCAGGATTTCAGCTGCTGCAGCGATGACGAAGG
>NZ_RZRA01000940.1:0-2142 GCF_003998945.1 Mesorhizobium sp. M7A.F.Ca.CA.003.01.2.1
CCTGCAGGAAGCCGGCCATGCGAGGACGCTGTTCTTCGAGGAGACCGAGGGCGGCCATGGCGGGCGTGGCGACCGCCGGCCGCAGGCGGCGCAGACGGCGATGAAATATGTCTTCCTGCAAAGGGCGCTGACAGCCAAGGCCTAGAGTCATTCAGTTATGGGCCAAGCAAAGGGTGGTTCTCCTCGAGCAGCCTTTGCTCTAAGGTGGCTTCCATGGCTCTCGTCAGGACGTTGATTGACGCATTTGAGGCTCGCGCATTGCGGGTCGCGGTGACGCCGTCACCGCGCACGCTGCGCGCCGAGCTTTTGCGGCTGTGTGCCCGCATCGGCTATTCGCCACCTCTCTGCCTCTGAAGCATTCGCCCCGGCTTGGCCGGATAGAATCCAGAGGGAAGATCAGACATGACCTATCAGAATTATTCGCTGAAGCAGCTTCAGCAGATCGACGCCGCGCATCATCTGCATCCGTTCACCGACCACAAGGAAATGCGCGGGGCCGGGTCGCGCATCATCACCCATGCCAACGGCCCTTTCATCTACGATTCCGAGGGGGCTGAAATCCTCGACGGCATGGCCGGGCTGTGGTGCGTCAACATCGGCTATGGCCGTGACGAGCTGGCCGAGGCCGCCTATGCCCAGATGAAGGAACTGCCTTACTACAACTCCTTCTTCAAATGCTCGACGCCGACGCCAGTGCTGCTGTCCAAGAAGCTGGCGGAGATCGCGCCGAAGCACGTCAACCAGGTATTCTACGGCTCTTCCGGGTCGGAAGCCAACGACACCGCGCTGCGCCTCGTGCGCCACTATTGGGTGCTGGAGGGCAAGCCGGAGAAGAACCGCATCATCTCGCGCAAGATGGCCTATCACGGCTCGACCGTTGCCGGCACCTCGCTCGGCGGCATGGATGGTATGCACAAGCAGCTCAACGGTGCGGTGCCCAACATCGTCCATGTGATGATGCCCTATGCCTATGAGCTGGCGCTGCCTGGCGAGAGCGATCATGATTTCGGTCTGCGCGCGGCCGGGGCTGTCGAGGAGGCGATCCTCGAAGCCGGCGCCGACAAGGTTGCCGCGTTTATCGGCGAGCCGATCATGGGAGCCGGCGGCGTGAAGATACCGCCGGCGAGCTATTGGCCGGAAGTGCAGCGCATCTGCCGTAAATACGATGTCCTGCTGATGCTGGACGAAGTCATCACCGGTTATGGTCGCACCGGCGA
Organism: Mesorhizobium sp. M7A.F.Ca.CA.003.01.2.1; assembly: GCF_003998945.1. Lineage (NCBI taxonomy): Bacteria > Pseudomonadati > Pseudomonadota > Alphaproteobacteria > Hyphomicrobiales > Phyllobacteriaceae > Mesorhizobium > Mesorhizobium sp. M7A.F.Ca.CA.003.01.2.1. The sequence continues at coordinate 1,218 of NZ_RZRA01000940.1, forward strand.
ATGGTTTGCCGCACAGACACTCGGCATCGAGCCAGACACGATCACCACGGCCAAGGCGCTGACCTCGGGCTATCAGCCGCTGTCGGCATTGCTGGTTGGCGACCGCATCGCCTCGACGCTGGTCGAGAAGGGCGGCGAGTTCAACCATGGCTACACCTATTCCGGGCACCCGGTGGCCTGCGCCGTGGCGCTGAAGAACCTCGAGATCATCGAGCGCGAAGGGCTGGTCGACCGCGTCCGGAACGACACCGGCCCTTACTTCGCCAAGGCGTTGCAGGAGCGCATTGCCGGACATGATCTGGTCGGCGAGGTCCGTTCGATCGGACTGATGGGCGCGATCGAGATCGTCAAGGACAAGGCGACCAAGGAGCGGTTCCTGCCGGCTGGAAGTGCGGCGGTAACCGTGCGGGATCACGCCATCACGAATGGCATGATGCTGCGCGCCACCGGCGACACGATGATCCTGTCGCCGCCGCTGATCTGGACCCGCGATACGATCGATATGGCCTGCGACCGCATCTCGAAGGCGCTGGATCTGGCGCAAGCCGATCTTCGCAAGCGGTAGAACTCGACCCCTCGGCTGGGCGCTCTTCGGCGGGCGCGCCCAGCCTTGAGACCATGCCGAAGCGGCGAGGGAACGAATTCCATCACAAGCGCGTAGTGTGTGGGGCAGCGGCTGATTCGGCCGCCACAAGGGGTTTGTTTCCATGAGAGAAACCGGCAAGAGCCGACGGACGCGAGAAGCGGCCAGCATCAGCGGCGACCTGATGCTGGCGCCGCTGGTGGCGATGATGCGGCTGCCGTTGATGGCCATGGATGGCGGGAGCCGCCAGCCATGGAGTACGGAGACGGCGCGTGCGGTCAACGAGAAGACCGCCGCTATGGCCGAAGGCGCGTTTGCGGCGCAAATGTCTTTCCTGCAATC
>NZ_RZRA01000941.1:0-2138 GCF_003998945.1 Mesorhizobium sp. M7A.F.Ca.CA.003.01.2.1
AGCACGGCCTGCCGCTGATCGTCGACAACACACTGGCCTCGCCCTACCTCATCCGGCCGATCGAGCATGGCGCCGACATCGTCGTCCATTCGCTGACCAAATTCATCGGCGGTCACGGCAATTCGATCGGCGGCGCCATCGTCGACGGCGGCACCTTCGACTGGTCGAAATCGGGCAAATACCCGATGCTGTCGGAACCGCGCCCCGAATATGGTGGTCTTGTCCTGCACGAAACCTTCGGCAATTTCGCCTTCGCCATTGCCGCGCGCGGGCTCGGCCTGCGCGATCTCGGCCCGGCGATCTCCCCGTTCAACGCCTTCCTCATCCTGACCGGCCTGGAAACCCTGCCGCTGCGCATGCAGCGCCACTGCGACAATGCCGTCACCGTTGCCGCCTGGCTGTCCAACCACCCCAAGGTCGCATCGGTGAATTACCCCGGCCTGCCCTCAGACAAGAACAACGCGCTGCAGAAGAAGTACTCACCACTTGGCGCCGGCGCCGTGTTCACCTTCGCGCTGAAGGGCGGCTATGACGCGGGCGTCAAATTCGTCGAGGCGCTCGAGCTGTTCTCGCACCTCGCCAATGTCGGCGACACCAAGTCGCTGGTCATCCACCCGGCCTCGACCACGCACCGCCAGCTTTCCGACGAGCAGAAGGTCAAGGCCGGCGCAGGACCGGACACGGTGCGGCTTTCGATCGGCATCGAGGACGTCAACGACATCGTCGCCGACCTCGAACAGGCGCTAGCCAAGGTCTGATCGATCATGAGCGAGTCAAACTTTCTTTCCATCGGCGTCGACGCTGTCGACGCCGAACAGGGTGCACCGGCGCCCGACCGGCTGATCTCGGGCGATCCCAAATTCCGCACCTGGAATGTCGAGGAGCGCGACGGCGGCCTCTATGCCGGCATATGGGAATCGACCCCGGGCAAATGGCGCATCGTCTATGACGAGTGGGAGTTCTGCCACATCCTGTCCGGCGTTTCGGTGATCGCGGAGGACGGTGGGCAAGCGCGCACCGTCAAGACCGGCGACAGCTTTGTGCTGAAGCCCGGCTTCAAGGGCAGCTGGGAAGTGCTTGAAACGACTCGCAAGGAGTATGTGATCAAGCTTTGATCTCGCGTCGCCATGATGCTCGCGATCGGGGGGACAAACCGCTGTCCTGCCGAGCTATTTCAGAGGCAGAAAGAGTTCAACGACCACTTCGCGTAGCGGGCCCTCCGGGAAGTGGGACAGATGTCGTTGGCAATAGATCGGAAAGTCGCGTGCTTCCTCGCCGCTGGCCGGAAGCCATTCACGATAAAGATAAAGTGCTGCGGGTTCGAGATTGTTGGTATTGCCAGGGTAGCGCAGCACCGCGCAGCGCCCGCCGGGGATCACGCCAGCCTTCATCTGCCCGTCATTCGCCTCGATCGGCCGGTCTGTCCCGGCACAAATGTCCATGCTGTAGTCAGCCGGGACCGCGGGCTCCCTTTCGGAACGGAAGACGTTGAAGGTCGGGCTTGTCTCGGGCGACAAGCCCGCCGCCTTACGCCAGGCGATGAACCGCTGGATGGTGTCCTGGAGCGTCGCCCGGTCTCCGCGGTGCTCCATGATCGCCACCGGCGTCGGGGGCACATCGCGGATCGTCACGTCGTCGTGTTCAAAGATTATCTGCATAAGCGTGTTCCTTGCTTTTTCGAGGGGCCCGAAGGCCATGAGCCACGACCCCCAGTCGGGAGACTTCCGGAACGACGACGGCGATTGTCCGAACCGTTGCCGAAAGGCGCGGGCGAAGGCATCCGGCGCGTCGTAACCGGCATCCATGGCTATGTCGGTGACGCTTTGGGCGTCACTTTCGGCAAGTCTGTACGAAGCACGCTTCATGCGGGCGAGCTGGACATAGCGATGCACGGACACCCCGAAGGTGGACGTGAACTGCCGGTGGAAATGATATTTCGAGAACGCCGCGACACCGCTCAACGCCTCCAGCCCCAGATCGTCATCCAGATGCTGGTCTATATGGTCTAGCACCCGCTGCATTCGGGCTGGGTAGTTTTCAAGTGCGGCCTTCAACGTCTCTTTCTCCGTGACGACACCAGTTAGGCCTTTCCGAATATATCGCGCTCGACCGATCTTGCGATTTGGCATGGATCGACA
>NZ_RZRA01000942.1:0-2137 GCF_003998945.1 Mesorhizobium sp. M7A.F.Ca.CA.003.01.2.1
CCATTGAGGGGCGCGGAAATGTCGCCAGCAATGATATTGCTGTAACCACCGCCGCCGCCGCCACCACCACCGCCACCGGAGCCGCCATTGTCACCATTTCCACCGTCTGGAATGGCCTGCGTGCCGGCCGCCCCACCGGTCCCTGCATCCGGACCGTTGCCCGCGACGCCGGCGTCACCTGCATCGCCACCATCGCCGCCGTTGCTGTCTACGTCACCATCACCGCCCCTGCCTCCGGTCGCACCATAAAGAGCCTGTGCATGCGCCGGCGCCGTCAGGATGACTGGCAGCAGCAACGACCCCGCGAGCGCCGTGGAGCACAAAAGTACAAGCGGGATATGAGCGAGCGACGATCGCGAATTGTCATGGAATTCCCCCCGTGTGCCGCAAGCAACGATTCCGCGGCCGGCCCGATCGCCGGGCGTCCCGCGAAAATCATCGCTTGCCGCTGCGTCGGGTCGCGTGCGTCCGCCACGCACATCGCCCCGACTGCTTCCTCACAATCCGCCCGGCGAAACCACCAAGACGATCGCGGCCGATGATAAAACGTCCTCTCCCGACAATTCCACCGATCAATTCTATTGAATTCTGACCAATTCTTGCACGGGCGGATCGCGCTTGCCTCCCCGCACAACTCCTGCGAGATTCAACATTTGGCGCATCGGGGGGTGCGGCAGGGGAACCCCGTGCGAATACTCGACCATGCTTGATCTGAAGACCGTTCTGGTTGTTACGTTTGCAACCGCAAGCCTGCAGGCCGTCACCTGGTTGTTTGTGTGGCTGGCGTGGCGCCGCCTCTATGAGTTGAAGTTTCTTGCGGCCGGCTTCGTCGCTATCGCGGCGGGGGTGCTGCTGATTCTCCTGCGTGGGGAGCAGCCGGCGGCCTGGGCCATCGTGCTCCACAACACGATCATCAAGCTAGGCCTGGTGTTGCTGGCCGAGGGTCTGGCGCGCTTTCTGGGACAGCCACGCTATACCTGGATCAGCATTTCACTGCTGATTTTCCAAATTGTCGCATGGAGTGCCGCCCTCGCGATTGATCCAGGCGACATTGCTATACGCATTCACGCATCGACCTTCTTTACGGTCGTGATGATGTCGGTGATGTGTCTTGGGCTGATGCGGGACCGGACGCAACCAACCCTCCTGCGCTGGATCACGATCGGTGTGCTTGCCGAGTATATCGCGGCTAGCGTTCTCCAGAGCATCATCGAATACCGGCTGCCGGTCGATTTTCAAGGCGCCTCAGTTCTGGCCGACCGCAACGCCTGGTATCTGCTGCAGGGCGCGCTGTTCCTGATCGCCTTTTTCGGCTGCCTGCTGTTCATGGTCAGTTCGCGGCTGTCCTCTGCGCTGCTGGAGAAAAATATCGCCCTGTCGCGGGAGGTACGGGAACGACGACGGCTGGAAAGCCGGTTGAACGCGAGCCTGGCGGCCGAACGTGTGCTTCGCGACGAGCAGGCGGACTTCATGCGCGTCGTCAGCCACGAGTTTCGCACCCCGCTCGCCATCATCCGCAACGCGGCCGACATGATCGGCCTTGTCGGCCACAAGTCGCCCGAAGCGACACGAGAACGGATTGCCGGCATTGGCGAGGCGCTCGATCGCCTGTTTTCCCTGATCGACCGCTTCATGGCCAATGATCGCGACAGCGGGTTTCAGCCGGAGATGATACGCGTCGGTTTGCTTATTGCCGATGTGCGGCTGCATTTCGGGATGACCGGGCGCGGCGAGCGCCTGATCTTTACGGCGGATGACGACGCCGTTTCGCTTGTCGCCGATCCCGAGATGCTGGCGACGGTCCTGATCAACCTCATCGACAATGCGCTCAAATATTCGTCGGAGGACCAGCCAGTGGATATCGATGTGCGCAGCGAAGGTCGAAGTGCGGTCATTCGGGTGCGTGACCGTGGCATCGGCATTCCACAGGCTGAGCTTCACAAGATCGGCAGGCGCTTTTTCCGGGCCTCCAATACGATGGCGGTAACCGGAACCGGTCTCGGCCTCTATTCTTCGCGCAAATTGCTGGCCTATCACGGCGGCAAGCTGCAGTTGCTCGCCAACGACGACCAGGGCATTACGTCCATCGTCAGCCTGCCTCTGGCAGGCGAGGCAACGGATCGACTTTCGCCCGAGG
>NZ_RZRA01000943.1:0-2135 GCF_003998945.1 Mesorhizobium sp. M7A.F.Ca.CA.003.01.2.1
CGCCCACAGTCATGCGGCCGTTGACCGGATGCGACAATGCTTGACGGAACTTATTCAGTCAATTTTCACAGTTCCCAATAGAACGCAAAAATATTCCATGCGTCAAATTATTTGTTAACGCTTCAAAACTGATGGCGTCATGGACTTCATTGTCAGTTCGACGAAGGGCTGCAGAAGCTTGCCGCTCAGCCCTCAGCTACGGGCCTGCTTGCCAAATGTCGCCATGCCGCCCATACACGGCTTGGAAATCACCCCACCCCGTTCGCCCCCCCTGCCAGGGATACCGTCCAATGTCCGTGACGCCGTGGTCAAAGCCGTGACGGATCACTCCACGCCATCGCTCGCCAGCCTGGGCTGGACCGAATTTTTCGGCGACCAGCTCGAGCCCGGCGAAGCCAATCTTGTCCCGACGCGGATCGCCACCGTCCACCGCGATCGCCTGACCGGCCTGTCCCAGGCAGGGCCGGTCGATCTGACGCTGGCGGCGCAGGCAAACACCGGTGACTATGCCGTCGGAGACTGGGTGCTGGTCGATGGGCATGAACACCTTGTGAAGCGCCGCCTGACCCGCAAGACGGTGCTGGAACGCCGCACCCAGGGCGGCGGCAGGGTGCCGCAGCTTGCCGCGGCCAATGTCGATACGCTGTTCATCGTCACCTCGTGCAATGCCGACTTCAATCCCGCCCGGCTCGAGCGCTATCTGGCGCTGGCCAACGAGGCCGGAACGACGCCGGTGATCCTGCTGACCAAGGCCGATACCGCTGAAGACGCCGAGACCTACCAGAAGCAAGCTGCGGCGTTGCAGCGTGGATTGCCGGTGGTGATGCTGAACCCCCGCACATCGGATGCGGCAACCGTCCTGGCTGCCTGGTGCGGTGTCGGCCAGACGGTGGCGCTGATCGGCTCCTCCGGCGTCGGCAAATCGACGCTGGTCAACACGCTGGCCGGATCGGCGCAGCAATCGCCGCAACAGACCGGGGGCATCCGCGAGCACGATTCCAAGGGACGCCACACCACCACGTCGCGATCGCTGCATTCCATCGCCGGCGGTGGCTGGGTGATCGACACGCCGGGCATGCGGACGCTGCAGGTCAGCGATGTCGGCTACGGCATCGACACGCTGTTTGCCGAAATCACCGAGCTTGCACCGCTCTGCAAGTTCCGCGACTGCACGCATGTGCACGAGCCGGGTTGCGCGGTTCAGACTGCCTTGAAGGCGGGGACGCTCGACCCGGAGCGCCTTGCCCGCTGGCGAAAACTGTCCGACGAGAACCAGAACAACACGCCGGTCCAGAGCGGGCCTCGCGGAGCCAAGACTTCCGGCGGTCGCGGAAAGAGGCGCTGAACGGCGAGGACTGAGGACTTCAGAGCTGCGCCGTGCCGAAAACGCGATCCCAGAATGCCGAAGTCACACCGAAATTGGCCGTTTCGTCGATGTGGTGATGCACCGCATGACGGCGCTTGAGCGTATAGAGATAGCTCGGATGCGCCGGGTGCCAGTGATGGATCATGTGGTGGATGCTGATGTACCACAGATATCCCAGCATCAACCCGCAGCTCACCGCGCTCGCGGTGGCGAAATCTGAGACCACCCAAACGGGCACAAACGCGACCAGCGCATGCACGCCGAGACTGAGCCAGGTTGGCGTGCCCACAGAACTGCGTTCCTCGACATGGTGACGGTCGTGCAGGTCCTTGACGTAAGGAATATGGTGAAGAGCGAACCTGTGCAGCACATACTCGATCAGCGTCCAGAGGCCGAGACAGGCGAGGACAGTGCCGATCCAGCCTGGCGCACTCTCTTCGCCAGCCTCGAGCAGCCCGGCCACTGCCAGCACGGCGATCACCAGCGGATACACCACGAAGTCGCTATAGTAGCCAATAAGACCGAGTTGCATCGTCACCTAGCCTTCGAGCCGCCAAATAAGCGATGGTATCAGATTGCCGGACTCGCGACCGAGGTGCAATGCAGACGCGCCTGACATAGCGTCGCAATCCCCTAGTGCAAGGTTCGCATCAACGATTCAAGGACCATCAGCAGGCTGCCGGCTTCGCAAATGGACGTACAAAAATGGCAAAACGCAGTGCGGGATTGCTGATCTATCGCCGCAGCGATGGCGATCTCAGGGTGTTGC
>NZ_RZRA01000944.1:0-2135 GCF_003998945.1 Mesorhizobium sp. M7A.F.Ca.CA.003.01.2.1
GTTTTCGCGGATCGAGCCGCCGAACAGGAAGACATCCTGCTGGACAATGCCGATCTGGCCGCGCAGCGAAGCGAGCGTCATGTCCCTGATATCGATGCCGTCGATGCTGATCCGCCCGGCGCTGACTTCGTAGAACCGCGGCAGCAGCGAGCATATGGTGGTCTTGCCGGCACCTGACGGCCCGACGAAGGCGATGGTTTCGCCGGCGCGGATGGTGAGATCGATATCCCTGAGCACCGGCTTGCCGTCGCCATAGCCGAAGCTCACACCGCGATATTCGATGGAGCCCTTGAGGCCGCTGGCGGTAACGGCACTGGGCCGGTCGGCGATGTCGGGTTCGGTGTCGAGCAACTCTGTGTAGCGGCGGAAGCCGGCAATGCCTTTTGGATAGGTCTCGATCACCGAATTGATCTTCTCGATCGGCCGCACGAAGACGCCGACCAAAAGCAGGAAGCCGACGAAGCCGCCATTGCTCAGGCCTCCCGTAATGACGAGGTAGCTGCCGGCAATCATGACCACGAGCTGGATCAGCCTTATGCCCATGTAGTTCAGCGAATTGCTGGCCGACATGATGCGGTAGGCGTCGAGCTTGGTCTGGCGGTAGCGCTGGTTGTCATGTGCGAACAGCGTGCGCTCATGCTCCTCGTTGGCGAAGGCCTGGACGACGCGCATGCCGCCGACATTCTCCTCGATGCGGACGTTGAAATCGCCGACACGCCGGTAGAGCGCCTGCCAGTTGCGCTCCATGCGGTCGCCGTAGCGCATCGTCACCCAGGCGATCAGAGGCACGATCACCGCCGTGATCAGCGCCAGATGCATGTTGACCGTGAACATCAGCACGAAGGCGCCGGCGAACGTCATGATGGCGATGAACAGGTCCTCGGGGCCATGATGCGCGATCTCGCCGATCTCCTCGAGATCCTTGGTGACGCGACCGACGAGATGGCCGGTCTTGTGGTTGTCGTAGAAGCGGAACGACAGTTTCTGCAGATGATCGAAGCTCTTGCGCCGCATCTCGGTCTCGATGTTGATGCCAAGCATGTGGCCCCAATAGGTGACGACCGCCATCAGCACCGTGTTGAGCAGATAGATTACCAGCAGCCCGGCCGAGGCGATGATGATCAGCGTCCAGTCCTGCCGTGGCAGGAGCTGGTCGACGAAGGTGCGGACCGCCATGGGAAAGCCAAGTTCGAGCAGGCCGGCCAGCACCGCGCAGGAGAAGTCGAGCGCGAACAGCCCCTTCCAGGGCGCGTAATAGGACAGGAAACGTCTGATCATCGAGGTGAACCGCAAGCTGTCTTGATGGACGCGGCGAGGGCACCGGCCGCCATCGATGGGCGCTGCTTACAATCGGCAGGGCAGGGCCGGCAATATGCCAGGGCCGACTTCATTGCCTGCCTTTCCACATCAGCGCCATGAAATAGGGGCCGCCGACGAAGGCGGCGATGAGCCCGGCCGGCACCTGCCAGGGAAAGATCAGCGTCCGGCCGGCCCAGTCGGCGGCAACGAGGATCAGCCCGCCTGTCATGGCCGAGGCCAGAAGCTGCGGCACGGCACGGCGGAAGCCGAGCATGCGCGCGAGATGCGGCGCCATCAGGCCGACGAAGCTCAGCGGGCCGATGACCAATGTCGCGGTTGCGGTGGCCAGCGCGGTAAGTGCCAGCAGAATGGCGCGAACCCGTCCAAGCCGCAGGCCAAGGCCACGCGCGGCAGTTTCGCCGAGCGGCACTATATCGAGCCAGCGCGCCGTCAGCGGCGCCAGCGCGAGGACGGCGACCGCGACCGCAGCGGCAGTGAAGGCATCATTGGGCGTTGCGCGATAGGTCGATCCCGATAGCCAGGCGAGCAGGAAGCCCGTGCGCGGATCGCCGCTGGCCAGAAGCAGCGCGGCGAAGGCCGACGCGACCGTCGCCACGGCGACGCCGGCAAGCAGCAGCCGCGACGGCGACAGTGCATTGCGCCGCCCGACCAGCACGACGATCGTCAGCGCCAGCAAGGCGCCCGCGAGTGCGGCGCCGAGCATTGCCGCGCGGTCGAAGCCGTCGCTGAGCAACAGCAGCGCCAGCACGCCGAAAGAGGCGCCGCCGGAAATGCCGAGCACTTCGGGTGCTGCCATCGGGTTGCCGGTCATGCGC
>NZ_RZRA01000945.1:0-2128 GCF_003998945.1 Mesorhizobium sp. M7A.F.Ca.CA.003.01.2.1
GCCGAGAGCTGGATCATGAACTTGAAGGCGCCTTCGGGCATGGTGCGCTCGATCACGGCTTTGCTCGGATCGGCCGGATTGTAGAAGACAGTCACCTCCGCGCCGCGGGGAAACTGGGCAAGGGTTTCGGTGACTTCGAAATTCCCCAAATTCTCCTTCACGCTGTAGCGCGAGCTTTGAAATTTCTTGCCGCCGACCTTGTATTCGAAGGTGATCGCCGGAAAATTGCGCATTTCGGTCGTATCAGTGCTGTCCGAACCAACGCCCGAGCTTCTGACCTCGCGTGCCTCGACGCGCGACGAGATGATCTTTCCCGGCGTCGGCAGCCAGCGGCTGAGTGCCTTCACCTCTCGCCATTTCATGAAGGTGATGAACGACAGCGCGCCCGCGACCACGCAGGCAAAGCCGACAAGCATGATCTTGAGTTCCAACTCGTCTCCCCCCAGGAGTGCAGGAACCCGCACATAGACAGCATGGCGGCGGCAATGTCTTGTATTTTCGCAAATCTGAAAAGGCTGAGCAGCGCAAACGGCAACAGCCCACGCCGCGTTATGCAGGCTTCACGGCCAGGAACGTGTTCCATTCTTCGCTATTGCGGCCGACGTTGAAATCGTCCCTGATAAGGACCAGCCCGGCGCCTTCGAGATGGGCGGCGAAGTCGTCCCTGCGCCAGTAGACCATGTGATATTCGCCTGATCTCTCGCCGTCGCCATTGCGCATCGAGACGAGGAAGGCGCCGCCCGGGCGCAGCGACCCGGCTATCTTGGCAAGCACCTGGTCGGTCTGGTCGCGAGGCACGTGGATCAGGACGCATAGGGCAAGGACCGCGTCGTAGGGGCCGCCGAGATCATCGGTGATGAGATCGAGCAACTCGCCATGCTTACCACGCGCGGCCTGCAGCTCGAGAAACCGCTTGGTGGCGTCGGTGCGCCGAACCTTGACGCCCAAATTTTCCAGAAAATCCGCATCGTATCCGGCTCCGGACCCGACTTCCAAAATCCGGCCACCTGTGCCGGCGATTGCCACCAGGCGCTTGAGCGATGCCTGCTCCCTCTCGTTGGGAACATGGCGCACGATGGCATCATATTGTTCCGCATAATCCTCGTAAGCGCTGATCGTTTGACGGCTCTGTGCCAGAGCCTCCGATGACACACCCATCTTTTCCTCCCATGCGTCCTTGTTGGTCAAAGAGCCAGGCACTTTCCTCAGCGAATGCTGCCGGCGGAAGCGTGTCCATCGAGCAGTCCGATATCGCGCTTGAAATGGTCCGACAGCGCACGCTGGTCAAGCAGGCCGCGTGAGCGGGTCCTGAAGGGAGCGGCGAAGAGGTCGAGGATCGGCGGACACCCGAGAAAGCGAACGACGCCAAGCCTGATAGCTTGTCTCAGTTGGCGTCGGCTACCGTCTGCCGGCCCCCGGCCCAGGCGCGCCATTGCCGTTCGTCGCCATGGAAGACATTGAGGTCTATGCGGCCAGTGACGCCGTGCGACAGGCCGGAGCCGGAATACTGCCAGAACAGCCATTTGCGACCGGGATAGACCTTTGACGGATGCTGGGCGACCGCACGCAGCCAAAACGGATAGTCGAGGAATTCGCCCCTGAGATTGTCGCGGTAGAAATCGGGCGCGGTGTAGATGATGGGCCGCTGGCCGTAATAGCGCTCCAGCTTGTCCATGAACACCTGCATCTTTTCCAGCACCTTTTCGCGCGACGGCCGCCGCTTGCAGCTGGACTCGCCGTTCCACTCGACGTCGATCACCGGCGGCAGCGCGCCTTCGACCCTGGGCACGTTGCGGATGAACCAGTCCGCCTGCTCGCCCGCCGTGCGGCACCAGTAGAAGAAATGGTAGGCGCCGCGCTTCAAGCCGGCGGCGTCGGCGTTGCGCCAGTTTTTCATGAACATCGGATCGAGGTGGTCGCCACCGTCGGTCGCCTTGATGTAGGCGAAGTTGGCGCCCTGCGCCCGCAGCTTGTCCCAGTTGACGTTGCCTTGCCAACGCGAGACGTCGACGCCGTGCACTGCAAGGCGGCGAGGCGAACCCTTGCCGAAATTGATCGGCTTGGCGTCGCGAAAACCGTAACGGGTGAGCGGCCCGGCAAGCATGGCCGGTGCCGCGCGGGTCAATAG
>NZ_RZRA01000946.1:0-2126 GCF_003998945.1 Mesorhizobium sp. M7A.F.Ca.CA.003.01.2.1
CATGTCTGGGAAGTGGCGCACAATCCGGCCTTTCCGATCGCGGAAGACGGCACGATTTCGCTACCTGGCTGATGGCCCATCGCAAGCAGCTGACGCGGCTCAAGGCTCCCTATCTGAAGCGCATCCTGCTCGATGCCGTGCGGGTCGAGGATTGGGAAAAATATCCATGGAACCTGCCGCTGTTTCGCGGCCACGACTTCGAACTCGAATTCACCACGCCGATCACCATCATCGTCGGCGAGAACGGCACCGGCAAATCGACGCTGCTCGAGGCGATCGGTGCGCTGGCCGGCTATGACGAAGCCGGTGGCGGCAAGGGATATAGGCCGGTCGACCATTCCAGCGCCATCGACAAGAGTGGTGCCGCGCTGGCCAACGCATTCCGCGGTCACTGGCTGCCGAAAGTCACCGCCGGCTGGTTTTTTCGCGCCGAATCCTTCTACTCCGTGGCCCGATATCTCGATCAGGCGGCACTGGAAGACCCTTTTAGGCCCCCGCCGCCGGACTTCCTGTCCTGGTCGCATGGCGAGGGCTTTATCCGTTTTTTCGAGGAGCGCTGCCGCAGGCAAGGCATCTACATCCTCGACGAACCCGAAAGCGCACTGTCGCCGACGCGACAGATCGAGCTGCTCAAGATGCTGCGGCGCATGGACCAGTCGGGCACCGCGCAAGTGATCATGGCGACGCATTCGCCGCTGCTGATGGCTTGTCCTGGCGCGCGGCTGTTCCGCATCAGCCGGTTCGGGCTCGATCCCACGGATTTCAGCGATACCGATCATTTTCGCATGATGCGCGACTTCTGCACCGATCCGCAGGCCTTTATGGAGGAAGCGCTGCGGGAGGATGACGCGTGAGCGCCGGCGATGATGACCTCAACTGGCGCGTCGAGCAGGCGTGCCGCGAAGGCTGGCCGGCGGCGACCGAGACGTTGGTTGATGGCTGGCTTCTGCGGCGATCGGGCGGACGGATCCGGCGTACCAATTCGGCCAATCCCTTGCGCGGCGAGCGTGGCGCGCCCGACAAAGTGATCGACGCCGCAGAGTCCTTCTACGTCGGCCACGGTCAGGCGCCGATGTTCCGAGTGCCTGATATCGCCGCCGAGCTCGAAACCGCACTCGACCATCGCGGCTACCAGCCGGAAGGCGGGACGATCCATCTCCATGCCGGGATCGGCGATCTGGCTGAAGTCCGCGACGAGCGGGTCGCTGTTTCGCCTGTGCCAGGCGAAGACTGGCTCGCGGCGCGCTTCCGCATGGAGGCTTATGACGACATCGATCGCCGCGTCTTTCGCGAGATGACCGGACTGATCGTCGGCGACCGGGCGTTCGTGTCCTGTACACGAGACAGCGAAATTGCCGCCTTGGCCTATGGCGTCATCCGCAATGGGCTGCTTGTGGTGGAATCGGTTGAAACCGACGGCCGTTTCAGGCAGCAAGGCCTGGGCCGCAAGACGGTGGGCGTCCTGATCGACTGGGCACGACAAACGGGTGCGTCAGCTGCATGCCTGCAGGTGGTGGCCGACAACACGCCGGCTCGCGCCCTCTACGCCTCGCTTGGGTTCAGCCGTGAACTTTACCGATACCACTACCGCAGGAAGCCGCATGAACCACGATAGCTACGACAACACTTACATTGCCGGCATCCTCAATTCGGTGAAGACCATCGCCATGGTCGGCGCGTCCGCCAATGATGTGCGGCCAAGCTATTTCGTGCTGAAATATCTGCTGGCCAAGGGATTTTCGGTGTTTCCGATCAATCCTGGCCAGGCCGGCAAGGAGATCCTCGGCCGGATGACCTATGCGAGGCTCGCCGATATTCCGGAGCCGATCGACATGGTCGACATCTTTCGCGCGCCGGCGGCGGTGCCCGGCATCGTCGACGAGGCGTTGCGGCTCGATCCCTTGCCGAAAGTGATCTGGATGCAGCTTGGCGTGCGCCATGACGAAGCAGCCGCGCGCGCCGAGGCCGCCGGCATCAAGGTGGTGATGAACCGCTGCCCCAAGATCGAATATGGCAAGCTGTCCGGCGAGATCGGTTGGACCGGCGTCAATTCCGGCGTGCTGTCGTCGAAGAAGCCGCTGATGCGGTCGGGATTCCAGAGTTTTGGCGTGCGGCAGAAGTAGTGC
>NZ_RZRA01000947.1:0-2122 GCF_003998945.1 Mesorhizobium sp. M7A.F.Ca.CA.003.01.2.1
GCGTAGAGATCGCTCGACGCCTCGACCAGATTGCGGTCGAGGCTGCCGAGCCGCGTGCCGACGATCATCGTCACCAGCGCCATCGAGAACAGCCCGTGCGCCGCGATGATCGAACCGTAGCCGAGCGCCAGCCGCGGCGGCTGGTCGTCCGGCCAGATCGAGGCGAGGAACGGATTGACCACGGTGAACAATTGGACGAGCGCGACCAGAGTCGAAATGCCGATCACGACGCCCGGAACGACGATCGCGGCGCCCAGAAGTGCGTCGAAGACCGCGCGGGTCCGCACGCCGACGCGCGCCAGGCCGAGTGCCGCCGCGGTGCCGCACAGCGCCGCCAGCAAGGCGCTGGTGGTGGCGATGAACAGGCTGTTCTTCAGCGCTTCGACCAGGAACGGGTTCGCCAGTGCCTTGCCGTACCATTGCACCGAAAAGCCGGTGAACTCGCTGGCATGGTGGCCGGCGTTGAAGGAAAACAGCACCACCAGCGCGATCGGCAGATAGAGGAAAGCGAACACCGCAATGACGAAAGCCCGCATCAGATCAGATCCACCCGGCGCGCGCCCGAAACTCGGGTCGAAATGCGGTTTGCGGCAATCAGCACCTCCACCGAGACCAGCACCAGCGTGATGGCGATGGCCGATCCGAACGGCCAGTTGCGCGATTGCAGGAACAGGTCGACCAGCGCATTGCCGATGAAGAACACCTTGCCGCCGCCAAGCAGCGTCGGGATCAGATATTCGCCGAGCAGCAGGATCATGACCAGCGAGAAGCCGGTCATCACGCCCGGCAACGACAGTTTCAGGGTCACGCCCAGGAAAGTCGATAGTGGCGTGGCGCCGAGATCGGCGGAGGCTTCCAGCAGCCTGCGGTCAAGCCGTTCGAGGCTGACATAGATCGGCAGGATCATCAACGGCAGGTAGCCATAGACGATGCCGAGCAGCACCGCGCCCGGCGTGTTGATCAGCCTGACATCCTCGATGCCGACAAAGGCGAGCAGCGCCGGAATGCCGCGCCCGCCCAGAATGTACATCCAGGCATAGGTCCGCATCAGCAGGCTGGTCCAGAACGGAATGACGACCAGCGCCAGCAGGATCAGCCGCCAGCGCTGCGGCGCGCGCAAGGCGAGATAGTAGGCAACGGGATAAGCGACGAGAAGGCAGGCGAGCGCTCCCACCGGCGCCAGCACCATGGTGTTCCAGAAGGCGGTCGCCCGCGCCGGAAGATTGGCATATTGCGCCAGCGTAAAGGCGGCCTGATAGCCGCCTTCCGGTGCGCGTTCGCCGACGCTGAACACGGCGATGGCGATGAACGGCAGCACCAGGAACACCACCAGCCACGCGGTCGCCGGACCGAGCAGCATGGCGGTCAGAAAATTCCTGCGAAGACGGCTGCCGTGCATGGAAAGATTGCCCCGGTGCCGGCGGGCATAAACCCGCCGGTCAAATTATCTGAGTCGAATTTGAGGCCGTCGCTCAGGCCGACTTGAAGCGCGCCATCAATTCGGCGCGGCCCGGATCGGTCAACGTTGCCGCCGCGCCGAATTCCAGCGGCGTCAACAGGTCGGCTGCCGGATAGAGGATCGGGTTGTCGAGCACCTCCTTGGGCAGCAGCTTGTTGACGCGCGCATCGGTCGACGGCGCACCATTGGCCAAATGCTCCTTCACCGCCACCTGCGGATTCATCAGGTAGTTGAGCAGCGCGTAACCGGCGGGCTTGTTCGGCGCGTCTTTCGGAATGGCATAGAAATCGGTCCAGATCTCGCCGCCTTCCTTGCCCAGCACATAGGCGATCTCGGGAATGTCGCGATGCAGCTGCGCGCCGTCATTCGTCCAGCACATGGTCATCCACGCGTCGCCGGCGCGCATCCCCGGCTGGTAGTCGGAGGAGACCGCGAACAGATGCGGCTTGACCTTCAGCAGCAGCTCCTCCGCCTTGGCCAGTTCGTCCTGCTTGAGCGAATTGAACGAGTAGCCGTAATATTTCAGCGCATTGCCGATCGTGGTCAGCTGGTAGTCATGCACCATGGTGCGGCTGTCGCCTTCCGCCATGGCGGTGTCCCAGAACTCCTTCCAGCTCGTCATCGGCTTGGTCAGCTTCTTGGTGTTGACGGCAAAGCCGGTGG
>NZ_RZRA01000948.1:0-2118 GCF_003998945.1 Mesorhizobium sp. M7A.F.Ca.CA.003.01.2.1
TTCCTGGCCAGGCCGGGAAAGCCGCCATAGACCAGACCCTCTATGACGAGGACGAGGCCCATGGCGGCAAGAAAATCCTGCACCGGCCGCTACTGGCCGGTGCTGGGCTGTGCCGCCGGCGACGGCACCCGCCGCGCCGGAGCGTTTGGCGCAGGCGAAGCCGGCTTTGCCGATCCCTCGCTGCCGTCGGGATTGCGGAAGAAGCGGAAGAACTCCGAGTTCGGCGACAGCACCATCGTCGTTCCGGTGTTGTCCAGCGCCGTGCCATAGGCATTCATCGACCGGTAGAAGTCGAAGAAAGCCGGATCGCGCTGATAGGCTCCCGCGAAGGTGGCGCTGCGCTGGGCCTCGCCCTCGCCGCGCAGGATTTCCGACTCTTTTTGGGCTTCGGCGACGATCTCGACCACTTCGCGATCGGCGCGGGCGGTGATGCGCTGTGCCGCCTCATTGCCGCGCGCCCTCAGCCGGGCAGCTTCCGCAAGGCGTTCCGCCTTCATGCGGTCGAAGGTCTGCTGCGAGACCTCGGCCGTGAGATCGGTGCGGCGAATGCGGACATCCTCGATCTGCAGGCCGAGCGATGTGGCATCGGGCCTGAGCTGGTCGCGGACCTCGCGCATCATCACGCCGCGCTCTTCGGAGAGTGCTGCCTCGAAATCACGCAGACCATAGACACGGCGCAAGGCAGCGTCGAGACGCGTCCTGAGCCGGGCCTCGGCCAGTTCGATCTGACCGGACACCGCGGCGCGGAAGACCCGCGGATCCGAGATGCGATAGGCGATGAAGGCATCGACCTCATAGAACTTGCCGCCCGAGACCTGGACGCGAATGTTGTCGAGATCGAAGCGCAGCACCCGGTTCTCGATCAGCTGCACGGTGTCGGCGTCGAAGAACGAGAACGGCGCCTTGAAGTAGATGCCGGGTTCGCTCTTGACGTCGACGATCTCACCGAACCTGAGCACCAGCGCCTGCTGGCGCGCATTGACCACGAAGACCGACGAATAGAGCAGGAACAGGATAACCGCTGCTGCGACGACGATGATGGGAAGACGGTTGGCCATCACTGGTTACCTCCCGTAACGGGGGCGGCCGGTGCCGGCGCTTTCGGCTGCAATGCCGGCAGCGGCAGATAGGGAACGACCCCTTGCCCGTTGCCCTGCTCGACGATGACCTTGCTCGAATCCTTCAGAACCTTCTCCATGGTTTCCAGGTAGAGGCGCTTGCGCGTTACATCGGGCGCCTTGGCATATTCGTCATAGACCGAGATGAAGCGCTGCGCCTCACCCTCGGCTTCCTGCACGACCCGGTTCTTGTAGGCGGCCGCGTCTTCGCGGATCTGTGCGGCCTCGCCGCGCGCCTGCCCGAGCTTCTGATTGGAGTACTGGTTGGCCTGCTCGACGAACTTGTCCTCGTCCTGCTCGGCGCGCTGCACCTCGTCGAACGCATCGGCCACTTCGCGTGGCGGTGCCGCATCCTCGATCGAGACGGCGTTGACGTTGAGACCGGCCTTGTAGCCGTCCAGCGTCGTCTGGATGATCTCACGCACCGAGGCGGCAATGCCCTGGCGGTCGTCGCGGAAGATGTCCTGCGCCGGCCGGCGGCCGACGGCTTCACGCATGGCGCTTTCGGCAACCTGCCGCAGCATGCCGTCGGGATCGGACACATCGAACAGATACGCGCGCGGGTCGGAGACCTGATAGGCCACGGAGAACTGGACGTTGACGATGTTCTGGTCGCCGGTAAGCATCAGCCCGGACGTATTGCCACTTGTCGCGCCGCCACCGCCGATATCGACGAGCTGCTCGGAAATCTTGGCCGTCTCGACGGTTTCGAGCGGCCACCAATGGAAATGCAGGCCAGGCTGCGACAGTTCGGTCTTCGGCTTGCCGAAGCGCAGTTCGACCGCGACCTCATCGGGCTGCACGGTGTAAACCGCCTTGAACGCCCACAGCACCACAAGTGCAGCCGCGATCAGCGCGAAGATAGCCGGGCTCGCGCCGCCGCCGCCCGGAAGAGCGCGCCGCAGCCGGTCCTGGCCGCGGCGGATGATGTCTTCTAGATCGGGAGGCGAGCCCTGCGGCCCGCTCGGTCCTTTTGGACCCTGCCCCCAGGGTCCCTGAT
>NZ_RZRA01000949.1:0-2117 GCF_003998945.1 Mesorhizobium sp. M7A.F.Ca.CA.003.01.2.1
CTATTCCAAGGACGGCTCGCCGATGAAGATGGGGGCATGGTCGCCACTCGCCTTCGACCGGGTCCGTTATGTCGGTGACGCCGTCGTCATTGTCGTCGCCGAGACCAAGGGGCAAGCGCGTGACGCCGCCGAGGCGGTCGAGATCACCTACAAGGAGTTGAAGGCCGTCGTCGACGCCTCCAAGGCGATGGACAAGGGTGCGCCGCAGATCCACCCCGAAGCGGACAACAATCTGATCTTCGACTGGGACATCGGCAATGCCGACGACACGGATGCGGCCTTCGGGAAGGCAGCCCATGTCGTCAAGATGGACATCATCAACAATCGGCTGGTGCCTAACGCCATGGAGCCGCGCGCCGCACTTGGCCATTACGACAAGGCCGAGGATCACTACACCTGCTGGACGACCTCGCAGAACCCGCATGTGGCGCGGCTGGTGATGAGCGCCTTCTACAATGTCGCGCCGGAAAACAAGCTGCGCGTGATCGCGCCCGATGTCGGCGGCGGTTTCGGCTCGAAGATCTACATCTATCCCGAAGAGATCGTCTGCCTGTGGGCGTCGAAGAAGACCGGGGTGCCGGTCAAATGGGTGGCTGACCGGACCGAGAGTTTTCTGACCGACGCGCATGGCCGCGACCATCACACCCATGCTGAAATGGCCTTCGACAAGGACCACAGGATCCTCGGCCTGAAGGTCGAAACCCAGGCCAATCTTGGCGCCTATATGTCGCTGTTTTCGTCGGCGACGCCTACCTACCTCTATGCGACGCTGCTGTCGGGCCAGTACAATATCCCGGCCATCCACGCCAATGTGAAGGCGATCTATACCAACACCGCGCCCGTCGATGCGTATCGCGGGGCAGGGCGGCCGGAAGCGACCTTCGTCATGGAGCGCATGATGGAGACGGCGGCCCGCCAGTTCGGCGTCTCGCCGGCCGAGCTGCGGCGCAAGAACTTCGTCACAGCGTTTCCGCATCAGACGCCGGTCATCATGTGCTATGACGCCGGCGACTATGCCGCTTCGCTCGATGCGGCAATGAAGGCGTCGGATTATGCCGGCTTTGCCAAGCGCAAGGCCGCCGCCGCCAAGAAGGGGCTGCTGCGCGGCATTGGCATGAGCTGCTACATCGAAGCCTGCGGCATCGCCCCGTCTGCTGCCGTCGGCTCGCTCGGCGCCGGTGTCGGCCTTTGGGAATCGGCGGAAGTGCGCGTCAACGCGGTCGGCACGATCGAGGTGCTGACTGGCTCGCACAGCCACGGCCAGGGCCATGAGACGACCTTCGCGCAACTGGTCAACGAGCGCTTCGGCGTGCCGCTCGATTCGGTCTCGATCGTGCATGGCGACACCGACAAGGTGCAGATGGGCATGGGCACCTATGGCTCGCGCTCGGGTGCAGTCGGCATGTCGGCCATCGTCAAGGCCCTCGACAAGGTCGAGGCCAAGGCCAAGAAGATCGCGGCACACCTGCTCGAAGCCGACGAAGGCGATATCGTCATCGAGAATGGCGCGCTGAAGGTCGCCGGCACCGACAAGAACGTGCCGTGGTTCCAGATGGCGCTGGCCGCCTACACTGCCCACAACCTGCCGGGCGGCATGGAGCCCGGGCTGAAGGAGACGGCGTTCTACGATCCGTCGAATTTCACCTTCCCGGCGGGCTGCTATATCTGCGAGGTCGAGGTCGACCCGGAAACCGGCGTCACCGAGATCGTCCAGTTCGTCGCTGCCGACGATTTCGGCAACATCATCAACCCGATGATCGTCGAAGGCCAGGTGCATGGCGGGCTGGCGCAAGGCATCGGCCAGGCGCTGCTCGAAGGCGCCCATTATGACAATAGCGGCCAGCTTTTGACCGCGAGCTACATGGACTACACCATGCCGCGCGCCGGCGATCTACCGTCGTTCAAGGTCTCGACCTCGAACACGCCATGCCCGGGCAATCCGTTGGGGATCAAGGGCTGCGGCGAGGCCGGCGCCATCGGCTCGCCGCCGGCGGTGATCAACGCCCTCACCGACGCCATCGGCAGCAACGATCTTGCCATGCCGGCTTCGCCGTCCACCGTCTGGGCCGCGATCCGCGCAACGAAACACTGAAAGCGAATAGCGAATAGGGAGTAGC
>NZ_RZRA01000094.1:0-9125 GCF_003998945.1 Mesorhizobium sp. M7A.F.Ca.CA.003.01.2.1
CGACTATATGCGCAAGGCGGCTCGCATCGTCGAGGCGATGCACCAGCGCATCTTCGACAAGATCGAGGTCGGCATGCGCAAATGCGATCTCGTTGCCGAAATCTATGATGCCGGCACGCGCGGCGTCGACGGCATCGGCGGCGACTATCCGGCGATCGTGCCGCTGCTGCCGTCGGGTGCCGATGCCTCGGCGCCGCATCTGACTTGGGACGACAGACCGATGAAGCGGGACGAGGGCACCTTCTTCGAGATCGCCGGCTGCTACAACCGCTATCACTGCCCGCTGTCGCGCACCGTCTTCCTCGGCAAGCCGACGCAGGAATTCCTCGATGCCGAGAAGGCGACGCTGGAAGGCATGGAAGCGGGGCTGGCCGCGGCCAAACCCGGCAACGCCTGTGAGGACATCGCCAACGCCTTCTTCGCCGTGCTGAAGAAGTATGGCATCGTCAAGGACAACCGCACCGGCTATTCGATCGGACTGTCCTATCCGCCGGACTGGGGCGAGCGCACGATGAGCTTGCGTCCCGGCGACCGCACCGAACTCAAGCCCGGCATGACCTTCCATTTCATGACCGGCCTGTGGCTGGAAACGATGGGACTGGAGATCACCGAGTCCATCCTGATCACCGAAACCGGTGTGGAGTGCCTGGCCAATGTGCCGCGTAAGCTGGTGGTGAAGGATTGAGCCCGATGTCGAATCTACGCTCATCACCGGTCGCGCCGACCGTCGATTTCGACCGCGACGGCGTCCAGCACGGCTTCCTGCGCTTGCCCTACAGCCGCGACGATTCCGCGTGGGGCTCGGTGATGATCCCGATCTGCGTCATCCGCAACGGCAACGGACCGGCAGCTCTGCTGTCCGGCGCCAACCATGGCGACGAATATGAGGGGCCGCTGGCCCTCTACGATCTCGCCAGGACCCTCGATCCCAGGCAAGTCAGCGGCACGGTGATCATCGTGCCGGCAATGAACTATCCGGCCTTCCGCGCCGGCACGCGCACCTCGCCGATCGACAAGGGCAACATGAACCGCAGCTTTCCCGGCCGGCCGGACGGAACGGTGACCGAAAAGATCGCCGATTACTTTCAACGTGAGCTGCTGCCTCGCGCCGACATCGTGTTCGACTTCCACTCCGGCGGCAAGACGCTGGACTTCGTGCCGTTCTGCGCGGCGCACACTTTGCCCGACAAGGCGCTGGAACAGAAAGCCTTTGACGCGGTCGCGGCCTTTGCCGCTCCGTTCTCGATGCGCATGATCGAGATCGACGCCGTTGGCATGTACGACACGGCAGCCGAGGAGATGGGCAAGGTCTTCGTCAGCACCGAACTTGGCGGCGGCGGCACGTCGCGCGCGCAAACCGTGCGGATCGCGAGGCGCGGCATTCTCAACGTGCTGCGTCATGCCGGCATTGTAGATGGTGCGGTCGAGAAGACTCGAACCCAGTGGCTCGACATGCCGTCGGGCGATTGTTTCTCGTTCGCCGAAGACGACGGCATGATCGAAACCATGGTCGATCTCGGTGAGCCCGTCAAAGAAGGCTCGGTGCTGGCGCGCATTCATTCCACCGGCCGCACCGGCGTCGCTCCGCAGGAGATCCGGGCAAAAATGTCGGGCATGCTTGCGGCGCGGCATTTCCCCGGGCTGGTTAAGGCCGGCGACTGCGCGGCGGTGGTGGCTGTGCACGTCTGAGCGGCTCCGCCGGGGCCTGCTCCACCCGGTTCGGGTCCATCGTCACTTGTTCTGCGTCCGTCGCGGAGCCCTTCGGCGCGGCGGAAAGAAGCAGGATAGCGGGCGGAGTCGACATTGCAGGAGGATGTCACTATATAGCGGCGGCTTCGACCCGCGCGCCCGAGGGCAGCACCTCGAAGCAACTGTGAATGTGTAGTGTTTTGCGCCATCTATTGTGACGGAAATCGGCTCGGAAACCGGAAAAAAGCAAATAGAAACAGTGGCGCAGCGCTGGGTGTGACCCAGCCAACGGTACCGACCCCTCCAGAATCAGAAAATGCCCTTGACCCCTCGATTTCCTATGGCTCTGTGGACCTTGGACGGCATTGGCTTGCCGGCTGACCGCGACTCGGCTGGAATGGGGACATGCATCCTTTGCGGGATGTCGACGTTTATGATTACCAACCGGCTTTGCCGCCAGGGAACAGCAGTATGAGCGAACACGCCATCGAATTCTTGCGGGGATGGATCGGCGAAAAGGTCCATTGCCAATCCTCCCAGGCAAGGATCGACAAGCAGGCCGAAACCTTGGCCAAGGAGTGCGCCGCCGAGGCGGCCGAGGTCGGCATTCCGCTGGAGGATATCCAGGAAGAAGTCGGCGATATCCAGGAACTTATCGCATCCCGGCTTGAGGAAGCGGCCGAGGCCGAAGAAAGCCAGCAGGCCCCCAGAAAAGCCGCGGAATGATCAAAGCCGCCGAATGATCGCATAGCGGCGACATTGTTGCAGCGCGGGCTTCTGGCCCGCGTTTTTGTCTTCAGCCAAAGGTCTCCTTCAGCCACGTCTTCGGCAGCGCCGGCACGAAATTCCCGTCCCGTCCGGTCATATCGTCATTGGCAACCAGCGCGTTGAGGATTGCTTCCTCTACGGTCTGGATCACCGCATCGAAAAACGGATCGATGTCGGTATCGGGAATAAAATCGGCACTGGCGATGCGGCCGGATGGCGCCCGCGCGGCGCTCGCATTGGCGGTCGAGAAGGCGATGAAAATGTCGCCTGAACTGTGATACCCGAAGCCTCCGGTCATGGCGACGCCAAGCGGCACCCGTCGGGCCAGCCGCTTCATCTGATGCGGCAGGAACGGTGCGTCGGTGGCGATGACGGCGATGATCGAACCCTTTTCGGCGCGCGGTGTGCCTTCGCGGACAGCCGGTTCGACGAGTTGCGGCCCGGCGCGCAGGCCGCGAATGGTTATATTGCGCCGTTTGCCAAAATTGGACTGCACGAAGGCGCCGACCGTATAGGCACGGCCGTGCCATTCGACGATGCGCGATGCCGTGCCGGAGCCGGCCTTGAAGCCGAAGGTGATCATGCCGGTGCCGCCGCCGACGCTGCCTTCCTCGATCGGTCCGCCGGCGGCACCGTCGAGGGCCTGCGCAACATGCTCCGACGTCAAATGGTGGCCGTTGATGTCGTTGAGGAAGCCGTCATAGGTCTCCGCCGCCACCGGCAGTCCCCAGCCGCTGTCGAGCGCCGCCGGCAGCACGCTTTGCATCCAGCGCAGCGTGCCGTCGCGGGAAACACCGCAGGAATGCGTGTTGGTGATGGTGATCGGGAAGTTGAAAGCGCCGGTTTCCTCGACGATGTGCGAGCCGGTCAGTTCGCCGTTTCCGTTCTGGCTGAAGATCCCGGCGAAGACCGGGTTGGCGAGGTCGGCAAGCGGCCTGGGCAGGATCGCGGTCACGCCGGTGCGCACCGGTCCCTTGCCGACGACAAGCGCGCCATCGCCCGAGATCAGCGTCGCATAGCCGACCGCGACGCCGGGCACATCGGTGATCGCGTTGAACGGTCCAGGCCGTCCGTCGAAGCCGATGCCGAAATTTCGCGCGCGCGGTTTGCCTGAGGGCGTTGCCAGATGATGCGGATTGTCGGTCATGGTGTCAGAATAGGGATCCCTGATTGCCAGGCTCTTTGGCCTTGGCCGCCGGCTTGGCCACGGCTTTCGGTTTTGCCGTGCCGCTGATTGCCACCGCATCGGCGGTCCCGTCGGCGAACTCGAGCGAAAGCGCCATTCCCGACGCCACGTCGGCAGCCTGCTTGACGACGGTGCCATCCGCATCTCTCACCAGCGCAAAGCCGCGGGCCAGGACGGCCTTGTGCGACAGCGACGCCATCAACCTGTCGGCCTGGACGATGCGGCCGCGCAGGCGCTCCAGCCTGAGCACCACTGCTTGCGTGCCGCGTCTTGTCAAAGCTGTCAGCAAATCCCTCTGCACGCGTTGCCGCCGTGCCGTCGGCTCGATCGTGATGCGGCCTTGCAGCATGGCCAGTTGCTGCTTGTGCCGCTGCAGCGATGCCCTGGCACATTTTGGCAATTGATCCGCCGCCCGGTTAAGCTCCGCACGCCGGGCTCTTGCCATCGCACGCAGTGCCCCTTGTGCTCGCAAAAGATTGCGTTCGTTGGTGCGCCGGGCCTCTGCAATGCGCTGCGACAGCATTGCCGGTGTCAGTTTCACGGCAAAAAACCTTGCACGCTTGCGTTCGGTGGAGACCAACAGGCCCCGGCCCAGCCTGGATGTCGCCTCATCGAGGCGCCGGCGCGGCAGCGCCAGCAATTGATCGGGCGAGGGCAGAGCCCGGGCGGCGGCACGGGCGGCCTGCCGCTTGCGCTCGAAATTGCGCAGCACCGCCGCTTTCAGCCGCGCACCGAGGCTGGCAAGCGTTGCTTCGAGGTCGGCCTTCACCGGCACGGCGATTTCGGCCGCGCCTGTCGGTGTCGGCGCTCGCACGTCGGCAACGAGGTCGATCAGCGTCCAATCGGTCTCGTGGCCGACAGCCGAGATCACCGGAATGCCGGAAGCGGCAACCGCGCGGGCGAGCGCCTCGTCGTTGAACCCCCAGAGGTCTTCGAGGCTGCCGCCGCCACGCGCAACGATCAACAGATCGGGCCGCTGGATGGCGCCATCCCATGCCAGCGCGTTGAAGCCGTTGACCGCGGCAGTCACTTCCGCGCCTGACGTCTCGCCTTGCACGCGCACCGGCCAGACCAGGACATGCAGCGGAAAGCGGTCCTTGATGCGGTGGATGATGTCGCGGATGACGGACCCTGTCGGCGAGGTGACGACGCCGATGACGCACGGCATGAACGGCAGCAGCCGCTTGCGACCGGTGTCGAACAGCCCCTCGGCCTGCAGCCGCCGCTTGCGCTCCTCCAGCAGCGCCATCAGGGCGCCGGCGCCAGCCGGCTCCAGATTGTCGATGACGATCTGGTAGTTGGATTTGCCGGGATAGGTGGTGAGCTTGCCGGTGGCGATCACCTCCATGCCCTCTTCGGGACGGAACTTCAGCCGGCTCATCGTGCCTTTCCACACCACGGCGTCGAGCCGCGCGCGGTCGTCCTTCAGCGCGAAATAGGCATGACCTGAGGAATGCGGCCCGCGATAGCCTGATATCTCGCCACGCACCCGCACATTGCCGAAAACGTCCTCGACCGTGCGCTTCAGCGCGCCGGAAATCTCGCTCACCGTATATTCGGCGGCGTTGGTGCGTGATTCGGATGCTACTTCGCTCATCCGTCGATTGGGGAACGGTTGGGCGCCCGCGTCAAGGCGGTTGCGTCGGGCCAGCCGTTCATAACCCGCACACCTGGCCCTGCCTACCAGCCGGGCAGGATCTGGTTCGGCTTGGTTCGCCGCAGCTTGGTGAAGGCGAGCGCTGCGAAATCGAACGTTCCGGGGTCTTCGCCGACCGGCACCGAGATGTTGTCCAGGCTTTCCGAAATATGGCGGGCGAGCGCATCGACGATCTCCGGCCGCGACGTCTGGCCGCGCATGATGCCGATGCGGCAATCGGGCAGGGCGCCGAAGCCGTCGGCTTCGCCCAGCACCCGCATACCGGGTCTGAGCGCGCATTCCGGCAGCACCGAGATTGCCAGCCCGGAAAGCACCGCGGCGGTGATGACGGTGGCCGAGAAACTGGTGAACAGGATACGATAGTCGCGGTTCTGCTGGTCGAGCACATCGACGGCGGCGCGCCGCCAGATGCAGTTCGGCCGGCCGAAGGCCATCGGCAGCGTTTCCTGCTCATGCGTGGCATGATTGGCCGAGGTGACCCACAGCAGCGGTTCGCGCCGCACCACCTCCGACTGGCCGCGTACGTCGTTGTGCGTCACCAGCGCGAGGTCGAGATTGCCGCGCTTGATATGCTCGACCAGCCCCGGCGTCGGCTCGCAGATGACGGTGAGTTCGACGCGCGGATTGGAGCGGGTGAACCGTGCCATGATCTCGGGCAGGAAACGATCGGCGTAGTCGTCGGGCGTGCCGATGCGGATCGTGCCTTCGAGCCGCCGGTCGTCGAAGGCCGCCAGGGTCTCGCGGTTGAGATAGAGCAGCCGCCGCGCATAGGAGAGCAGCTTGTCGCCTTCCTCGGTCAGCCTGTTGGTGCGTCCGTCCTTTTCGAACAGCGGCTTGCCCAGCCGCTCCTCCAGCCGGCGCATCTGCATCGACACCGCCGACTGGGTCCGGTGCACCTCTTCGGCTGCTCGCGTGAAGCTGCCGGTGTCGGCAATCGAGATGAAGGTCTGCAACTGATCGAGATCGAGCGGCGATTTCATCGATATGATCCATCACTGGTGTTGATGGTAAAGATTAGAAACATTCGTTGGATTAATCAATCGGCCGATGGCAAATTGGCATTGTCCACATGAAGGCATGTGAATCGAAGCCGGAACGGCCGCTGTCGCCAGCGCCGATCGCAAGGCTTTGCCCGTTCGAGTCTGAAGGAGACCGACAATGACCACGTTCGATTTCGCCACCGAGACCCCGCGCATCACCTCGCGTCCGGCCGTTGCGACGCGCGTGGCCAACACCGTCTCCAACATCTACCGCGCCTGGAAAAACCGCCGCGCCTTTTATCGCCTTGGCGAGATGTCGGACGCCGAACTCGCCGATATCGGCCTGACGCGCGCCGACCTGCATGTCGCTATCGACGTGCCGTTTGGCCGCGACCCGACGGCGATGCTGCGCGAGATCGCCAGTGATCGCATCGAAACGATCGAGGATTTCGCTCGCAAGGTGGCCTGATCGGTTGCTTGTTGTTTAGGTTGCCGTGAACCTTTTCAGGGTTCGACGCGACTGACGAGTATGCAGGCTCCCACTCCCTGCCGGATCCCCCCGGCCCGCCTGCACTCTGCCCGGTCCTCCCAGGACCGGGCTTTTCTCTTTCTACCTCAGCGAAGACCGCCTACCGCCGGTCCATGTCCCGCTTAAACTGGTCGAAGATTGTCTCCACGCCCTTCTGGTAGTCATCACGCTGCTGGGCGCCGGTTTCGAACATCTTGCCGAACAGGTCGTCGAACGGGTTTTTCGGCCGGCCGCTCGGATTGGCCTGTGGCTGCGGTGCCTGACGTTGCGGGGGCGCTTGAGGCTGTTGCGGCGCCGGCTGTCCGCCGGGGATGCCGCCTAAGCCACCGCCACCTTGCCGCAGCATCTCCTCGAAGATTTTCCCCAGCGGATTGTCTCCGTAGGGGCTTTGCGTCTGCTGGGGCTGCGGCTGCGCCCGCCCCTGCGGCTGCGGCTGAGGCGCGCCACCGCCGAACATGTCCTGCAGCACCTTGCCGAGCGGATTGTCGCCGTAGGGATTGGGTGCCGGCTGCGTCTGGCTTTGCGGCTGTGGCTGAGCCGCGCCGCCGCCGAACATGTCCTGCAACACCTTGCCGAGCGGGTTGTCCATCGGGTTCTGGGGCGGCGGCGCCTGGCGCGGCTGCGGCGCCGGGGCCTGCATGCCGCCGCCTTGCCGCATCATCTGCTCGATGATCTCGCCGAGCGGATTGTTGCCGCCGCCGCCAAAACCGCCGGCGGCCTGCATCTGGTTTGCCGTCTGCTTGAACAGCCCGCCCATGACCATCGAGGCGATCGCCGGCAGCATCTGCTGCAGGATCTGCTGATTGACGCCGCTGGCTTGCGCCGCCTGGCTGGCCACGGCGCGAGACAGATCCTTCGAACCGAACAGGTGCCCGAGAATGCCGTTGCCCTCATCGACGCCTTGCGGCGAGAAGGCCCGGGTTGCGTCCTCGAAATACTTGGCGTGCTGGCCGCTGGCCATCGCCGTCATGAAGGCGCCGAGCCCATAGGGGTCGGCGGTGTTGCGTTGCAGCCCCTGCGAAAAGGCCGGCAGCAATGCGGCAACCGCCGCTTGCGTCTGCTGCATTGAAAGCCCGTATTGCTGGGCAAGGGCCTGCATGCCATTGCCGTTCTGGGCCTGCGTCAGCATGTCGAACAAGGTGGGCATCGGCGTCTCCTCCGGAAATCCTCGCCGAAGAAGCCTAGTTTGTTTCCACTTCCGATTGAAGCGACTTTTGCCGGCCGGTCAGCTTTGCCAAATCCGAGGGTTAATAGGCGTATTCCATGAAAACCGGCTCGATCGAGCCGCCCCAGCGCGTGTGGTAGGCCGACAGCATCTCCTCGGCGCTGGTGGTGCCCCGCGCCACCACTTCGTCCAACGTGTTGAGGAAGGAGGTCTCGTCGTAGCCGTCGCGGTTCTTCTTGCCACGGTTCTTCAGTCCCATGCGGGAAATGACCATCACGTCACGCGCGATCTCGCGCAGCGTGGTGTTGCGGAAGGGTGCGGAGATGCCTTGTTCCGGCACGGCATTGCGCATCGCCAGCGTTTCTTCATACGTCCAGCTCGAGGTCAGCGCCTCGGCGGCATCGAGTGCGGCCTCATCATAAAGCAATCCGACCCAGAAGGCCGGCAGCGCGCAAATGCGCCGCCATGGCCCGCCATCGGCGCCGCGCATCTCGAGGAAGCGCTTCAGCCGCACATCCGGGAACAGCGTTGACAGATGGTTCGCCCAGTCGCCCATTGTCGGCAGCCCGTCCGGCACTTCATTGCGCGCGGCCCCGGCCATGAACTGGCGGAAGGTGATGTGGGTCATGTCGTGATAGCGACCGTCGCGGATGACGAAATACATCGGCACGTCGAGCGCCCATTCGACATAGTCGGCGAAACCGAAATCGGGCGAGAAGCAGAATTCGAGCAGGCCCGAGCGCTGGTTGTCGGTGTCACGCCAAATGTCGCCGCGCCAGCTCTGCAAGCCGTTCGGGTGGCTTTCGGTGAAAGGCGAATTGGCGAACAAGGCCGTCGACAGCGGCTGCAGCTTCAACGACACCTGCATCTTGCGGCGCATGTCGGCCTCGCTCTCGAAGTCGAGATTCACCTGGATCGTGCAGGTGCGGTACATCATGTCGAGGCCCTTGGTGCCGACCTTGGGCATGTAGCGCGTCATGATCTCGTAGCGCGATTTCGGCATTTTCGGCGTCTCGGCAAGCGACCATTTCGGGCTGCCGCCGAGGCCGAGGAAGCGGATGCCCATCGGCTCGGCGATCTCGCGCACCTGCGCCAGATGGGCGTTGCCCTCGCGGCAGGTCTGGTGGATCGTCTCCAGCGGTGCGCCGGAA
>NZ_RZRA01000950.1:0-2115 GCF_003998945.1 Mesorhizobium sp. M7A.F.Ca.CA.003.01.2.1
GACCTGTCGGGTGCGACCATGCCATCGACCGTGATCCGAAATGCGCAATACGATCCCGCCACCAGGATCCTGTCGGTCTGGTTTGTGCCGAGCGGCAGACGCTACGAATATGAGGATGTTGCACCGGCAACTTATGCCGCTTTCACCAAAGCTTCCTCAAAAGGCCGCTTCTTCAATGAGTTCATCCGCGACCGCCATCGGTACCGCCGCGTGGCGTGACAAGTTTGGACATGAGCAGGCGATGCACGGAACCTGACCGGCATCGTCTCGTTGACGTCTCGTCATCGAAGCAGGCCAGGCAACGAAAGTGTTCATCTGGACATGCTCAGGTGTTCGCACCGGCAAAGATCGATCGGAAAAGGCTTCAAGGGAGTTCAAGAGCCATGACGGCCAAGAAGCAGAAGACCGAAAGCAAGGACAAGAAGGCATTGCGCTTGGCAGAGACCACCGACGTCTCACCCAAGCAAGCCAAGGAGCTCATGCAAAAGCATGGCAAGGACAACCCCAAGGTCGAGAAGGAAGCCAGAAACTTCAAGGCGGAAGGATAGGATCCGCATGAGGCGACCTGTATGGCCCCTGCAGGTGATCGGCCAGGCAATTCGGGATTAAGGGGGTGCCCCGGCCTTTTCGGCCGCGAGCGCAAAAGGAAAGCGCAGCACCAGGTTGCGGTTCTCGTCAAAAATCTCGAAGGTCAATCCGGTACGCAGCGGCCTGCCATGCAGCAGCTCTTCGGCAAGGATTTCCTTCGCCGACGCCATCGCGTTTTCCTCAGCGCTCGCGAGATCAGAAAATTCCTGGCCCTCGGGATCCTCCTGCAAGCTTCCGCTCTCATCTCGAAGGTCGAAAAAGTACCTGGACATGCCGACTGAACTCCTGCTCATCGCGACGGTAGCATCGGAAGCGCCAGCCTCAGACTTCAGTGCCTGATGTCCCCGGATTGTCGAAGAGCACAGCGAGGCCATGCTCGATGGCGCAGGCCGCTATCAGATCATCGAAGGCCTTTCCTGAAAGCGGGCAACTTGGCATCACCTCTCGAATTGCGGTCCCGGCCTTGGCGGTAGAGATCACATCGTGGCGTTTCTTGCGTGTCTCGACATATTGCTCGACCAGGATTTTCAGGCGCCTCACCGCAACGTCGTCCGTAAACATGGATTCCTCAGCCAATGCCTGAAGTAAGGCTGTCGGCCTGATCATCGGCCGACGATCTCGGGGTTAGCCGGGATTGCTCGCACAATATTTCTATGGGCAGTTGGTTCCCCCGACCGCTTGCTTGGTAATTTTCGTACAGGGAATACCCTTGCCCGGGCTTTCATCGGGCCGAACCGACAGCCGATTTTCCGATGCCGAGGCGAGCGTTCAGGCTTGCATCACCATGCGGCTGTGACGTGCAACGACACTTTCCTCATCGGTCGCAATCACGCGTACTTCCACCTTGCTCTCGGGACGACTGAGGATCTCGGCGTGGGTGTTGTTGGCGCGATCTTCAAGCACCACGCCAAGCCAGGTCAATTTTTCGCATATGGCCTTGCGGATGGTCGCGGACCGTTCGCCGATGCCGGCGGTGAACACCAGGCATTCAAGGCCACCCATCGTGTTTGCAAGCGCCGCGGCCTCTCTCGCGGCGCGAAAGGCGAAAAGCGCCATCGCCTCTTGCGCGCGAGGATCATTGCTCGCTTCGAGCGTCCTCATGTCGCCGGAAATACCGGATACGCCGAGCAGGCCCGACTTCTCGTAGAGCATCGCCTGCAGTTCTTCCGCCGCGATGCCTCTTTCCAGCAGGAAATACAACAGCACGCCGGGATCGATGGCGCCGCACCGCGTGCCCATGACGAGGCCATCCAGGGCCGAAAAACCCATCGTGGTATCGATGCTTTTGCCCCCGTGCAGGGCGCAAAGACTTGCCCCATTGCCGAGATGGGCGACGATCGTGTGTTTCGCCGCGAAAATTGGCGATATCTCGCTGAGCCGCCCGGCGATGTATTCATAGGAGAGACCGTGGAACCCGTAGCGGCGCAAGCCTTGCTCTTCATACTGGCGCGGAAGGGCAAAGCGCCGCACGAGCGGATCGATCGTCTGGTGGAAAGCGGTGTCGAAACAGCCAACCTGTGGCAGGGC
>NZ_RZRA01000951.1:0-2112 GCF_003998945.1 Mesorhizobium sp. M7A.F.Ca.CA.003.01.2.1
GCGATAGCCTTAATGGCGGTGTTCGTCTTCATCGATACCGGCTTCTTTGCAGCTAACATCGTCAAGGTATTCGAAGGCGGCTGGGCCTCGCTTGCCATTGCCGCAGTGATCGTGATGACCATGTGGACTTGGATAAGAGGCAGCAGGTATCTATTTGACAAGACGCGCAGGAACCAGATTCCGCTCGATTTCCTTGCGGGCAATCTGTTGAAGAAGAAACCGCAGCTGGTGTCCGGTACGGCCGTGTTCCTGACCAGCGATCCCGCCAGTGCGCCGACCGCGTTGATGCACAGCCTGAAGCACTACAAGGCGCTGCACGAACAGAACGTCATCCTCTCTGTGGTGACGGCGCAGCAGCCCGTGGTGCCCGACAGCGAGCGGATCAAGATGGAAACGATCAATGAGCTGTTCATGCGGGTGACACTGACCTTCGGCTACATGGAACAGCCTAACATCCCGCGTGCGCTGGCGATCTGCCGCAAGCAGGGTTGGAAGTTCGACATCATGACGACGTCCTTCTTCCTGTCGCGTCGCTCGCTCAAGGCGTCACCCAACTCCGGCATGCCGGTGTGGCAGGACAAGCTGTTCATCGGCTTGGCGCGCACGGCCGCCGACGCGACGGAGTATTTCCAGATCCCGACCGGACGTGTGGTCGAGATCGGAACGCAAGTGGCCGTTTAGGTATGCCCGGTTAAGCAGAATCAATTGGCATTTCGCGAGCCGGTGAATGCCTGACCGGGCGGAGGCCACGATGCTTGCGCCAAACTGGGGTCCGGTTCCAGGCCTGAAGCTTCCGGCCCCGAAAGCCGTCCTTTACGCCTGCGATCATTTCCGTTCCGCATTGTCTTGCCGACCCACCAGTCGAGATGCGCTGAAACGACCTCGCCGGGCAGCAACTTATCATTTGAACCTAATCGATGTGCCGCAAGTCCGACCTTCATTCTTCAGTTCACAGGCTAGCGTTGCCAAAATCGGCGTGCCGCCTAACCGGCGCCGCACCGTGACCTGTCAGGATGCTATGCAGGCGCGAGGCAGAAGCTGGCTCGAGGCCGCCGGCCTGGTGCTGGTCCGGCAGCGGCCGGGCTCGGCCAAAGGCTTCATGTTCCTCTGGAGGATGAGACGGGTGCGGCAAACGTCGTCGTCTGGGTCAAGATCTCTCGAGAAATTCCGGCGCGTGCTTCTTGCTTCGGCCATGCTCGGCGTCCGCGGACGCATCCGACGGAAGAGGAGGTGGTGCACCTCGTCGCCCACGAGCTGACCGATCTGTCGGCCGGGCTGGCCAGCGTGGGAAACCGCAAGACGCCGTTTCCGTTGCCGCACGGCCGAGGGACGAGGCTCATCACGGCGGATCGGGCATCGATCCGCGCGGCATGCCGAAGGGGCGCGACATCGTCGATGCAGTATGACCATATCGACCCTATCAAGTTCAAGACGCGTAACTTCCGGTAGCGCTTCCGGAGGCCACTTCAGCAGCATGTTGTGCACACTTTTGTCGGACCCTGTTAACTGCCGATTGGCAGCAGGTCACCCCGTGCCGGATCCCAAATGTCGTCGCTCTCAAGCGCAACGACTGCCCGCACCCTTTTTAAGTCAGCGAGCACCTCCACCGCCGGACGCCGCCCCGTTTCCTGAGCCGCGGCGTAACGGGTGTATTTGTGACTGTCCGGCTCAAACCACTTCAACGATTCCAAAGTAGCCATGGCATCGCCCTTGCGGCTGCGCGTGATGCGAATGATCGTGATCCCATCCTAAGCGCTCGCGTCGAATGGAGACACGCTGCCAACGCTTCATCTGCTCTACCCCATCTTTGTTCCAAGGCGGTCGGATCATCTCAATGAGCCCTGCCTCGGGGTGGCCAAAGCATGCATATTTATCGTTCGGCCCCGCATCGAATTATCATCTGCGATGTGGGACTCGATCTTGGGTTGGCGACGGCTTCGCTCCGGGAGTAGACGTCGGACCACTGATAAGTGCCGGACCTTCTCCACAATTTCTCGGCGGACTCATCGTGAACGCTCGATTGGACGTAAATGCGGTTCGCGGAAACGCAGGTCTGGCCGGCATTGCGGAACTTCGCCTGGACCGCACCGTCAACAGCACCGTCAATGTCGG
>NZ_RZRA01000952.1:0-2107 GCF_003998945.1 Mesorhizobium sp. M7A.F.Ca.CA.003.01.2.1
GGGTGTCAGGAAATAACCTGCCGACAAAAGCAGCGACGCAGCCATCAGCGCGACATAGACATCGGCGCGGTCCCTGGCACGGTCGGCCAGCGCGGTCAGCAGCGGCGTCGTCACCACGCGCAGGAACATCGGCGCCGCCAGAATGACCGCGATCTGCTCGGCATGAAAACCCTTGGCCTGCAGCCACAACGGAAAATACGGCAAATGCGTTCCGAGCGGCACGAAAAGCGTCGCGAACATCAGGCTCATGCGCAGTTCGAAATGGCGCGGCTTGACGAGTTGTTCGGGCGAGAGCTGCGGCAGGGACATGAATCGATCCAATCGCGCTGTATTCGGCCGGAGGGCAACGCGTATCGATCCCTTAACATGGACGAAAACCGGACGAAACCGGTTGGACTAATTGATTGATTCCGAAGCCGAAAGGACTTCGGACTAGGCCGCCTGCCCTACCCGGTCCTCGATGAGCAGCGGGATAAAGGGCTCGTCCGGCACCTCGGGCAGCACCTGCGCCCAAGTCAGGATTTCCATGCGGCCGTCAAAATGCTCGACCACAGCCGTACAACTTTCCACCCAGTCGCCGGTGTTGATGTACTGGACATCGCCAAAATTTTCGATGACGGCATGATGGATGTGGCCGCAGATGACGCCATCGACATGCGAACGGCGCGCCTCGTCGGCAAGCATGGTCTGGAACGAGCCGATGAAGTTCACCGCCTTCTTGACGTTGTGCTTGGCCCAAGACGAAAAGGACCAATAAGGCAGGCCGAGCAGCTGGCGCAGCCGCGTCACCACGCGGTTGACCAGCATGGCCGCGTCATAGGCGTGGTCACCGAGATAGGCGAGCCAGCGCGCATTGTGGACCACGGTGTCGAACTGGTCGCCATGGATGACGAGCAGCCGCTTGCCGTCGGCGGTCTCGTGGATGGCGCGATCGGCAACGACGATGCCGCCGAAATGCACGCCCTGGAACTGGCGGGCGAACTCGTCATGGTTGCCGGCGATGTAGGTGATGTTGGCGCCCTTGCGCGCTTTGCGCAGCAGTTTCTGCACGACGTCGTTGTGGCTTTGCGGCCAATGCCAGCTCCGTCGCAGCCGCCAGCCATCAACGATGTCACCCACCAGATAGATGATATCGGCATCGTGATATCGAAGGAAATCGATCAGGAACTCGGCCTTGGCCGCCTTCGAGCCCAGATGGACGTCGGAAATGAACATGCTGCGGAAAGTGCGGGGCTCTTGGCCGGACATCGCGATTTCACCGTTGCTTTCGCGAGCCTATGCCCCGATTCATGCAACAATCGTATGACGGTTGCGATTGGTCCAGCCGAAGGACTAGCTTGCCGGCCAAATCACAGGAGAAATCGTCATGGATCTTGGTATCCGCGGAAAGAAGGCCATCGTCTGCGCTTCGAGCAAGGGACTTGGGCGCGGTTGCGCCGTGGCGCTGGCGGAAGCCGGCTGCGACGTCGTCGTCAACGGACGCAATGCCGAGCTGGTGGCGAAAACCGCCGCTGAGTTGCGCGAGCGCTATGGCGTCACGGTGACGGAAGTCGTCGGCGACGTCTCGAAGCCGGAGGTGCAGAAGGCGCTGCTCGTGGCTTGCCCCGAGCCGGACATCCTGGTCAACAACAATGGCGGACCGCCGCTTCGCGACTTCCGCACGCTCGATCGCGAAAAGATCCTCGAAGGCGTTACCCAGAACATGGTGACTCCGATCGAGCTCGTGCAGGCCGTGCTGGACGGCATGGCGGCGCGCGGCTTCGGTCGCATCGTCAACATCACCTCGCTGTCGGTCTATGTGCCCATTCCCGGCCTCGACCTGTCGTCCGGCGCGCGTGCCGGCCTGACCTCGTTCCTTGCCGGCGTGGCCAGAACGGTTGTCGACCGCAACGTCACCATCAACAGCCTTCTGCCGGGCAAGCTCGACACCGACCGGCTGCGCGGCCCGCATGAGGCCGGCACAGTCGAAAGCCCTCAGGCCGCAGCCGCGCGCAAGACCCGCATCAGCGCCGATGTTCCGGCCAAGCGGCTCGGCACGCCGGAGGAATTCGGCCAGATCTGCGCCTTCCTGTGCTCGGTCCACGCCGGCTATCTGACCGGGCAGAAC
>NZ_RZRA01000953.1:0-2105 GCF_003998945.1 Mesorhizobium sp. M7A.F.Ca.CA.003.01.2.1
GTTGACGGTTCGGTTGCCGACGCCACCGAGGATGCCTACGATCATTCCTGCGTGCTCCTGGCACTGGCGCATGCGCATATGTCTGGCAATCCCGACGCCTTGCGCCTCGGCGAGGAAACCTTCGCCTTTCTCGATGCGCATCTCGAAGACAGCCGCATGACCGGCTTCCTTGAGACATCGGATGGCAAAGGCGAGCGCCGCTCCAACCCGCATATGCACCTGCTTGAGGCCTTCCTCGCCTGGCACCAGGCGACCGGCGAGCGCGCCCATCTGCGCCGCGCAGCGCGCATCATCGACCTCTTCCGCAGTCATTTCTTCGATCCGGAAAGCTGGACGCTTGGCGAGTATTTCGATGCCGAATGGAAACCATCCGCCGGCGAGAAAGGCTCGTGGACCGAGCCTGGCCACCATTTCGAATGGGCCTCTTTGTTGGTCGATTTCGCCGGGCGCAGCGGCCAGGCCGAGTTGAGCGGCTTTGCCAGGAAACTCTACGCCTCGGCCATCGCCAATGGCCTCAACCGCGCCACCGGGCTTGCCTATGGCGCCGTCTCGCGGCAGGGCCTGCCGCTCGACCTGATATCGCGCAGCTGGCCGCAGGCCGAAGCCGTGAAGGCGGCGATCGCACTGGATGGCTCGGGCGGCCCCGATCTGAAGCCCGAGATCGAAGCGCGCGTCGGCCGGCTGTTCCGCTGGCACATCGACCCGGCGCCGCTCGGCCTGTGGATCGACCGCATCGACGAGCGCGGCCGCTCACTGGCATCGGACGTTCCGGCCAGCATCTTCTATCATCTGGTCTGCGCGCTGACCCAGTATCTGGACAGCACGGCCGACCTGAAGGCGTAAGGGCAGCCTCAGTACGGGCTCGCCACATCCCCGGTCTCGACATAGATCGACTTCAGCTGCGAATAGAGCGCCAGTGCGGCCAGTGAATTCTCACGCCCGATGCCTGACTGTTTGAAGCCGCCGAACGGGATTTCCACCGGCGTCAGATTATACGCGTTGATCCAGCAGGTGCCGGCCTGCAGTTCGGCGATGACGCGGTGGGCGCGCGGCAGGTCGCGCGTGAAGACGCCGGCAGCGAGGCCGAATTCGGTGTCGTTGGCGCGGTCGATCACCTCGTCCTCGCCGTCGAATTTCAACACGCTCATCACTGGTCCGAAAATTTCTTCACGGGCGATGCGCATGCCATCGGTCACGCCGGTGAACACCGTCGGCTCGACGAAGAAGCCGCCCTGAAAGCCCTGCAGCGAAGGCACATTGCCGCCGCAAGCAAGCGTCGCTCCATCCTGCTTGCCGATCTCGATATAGCCGGCCACCTTGTCGTGCTGCGCCTTGGAGACCAGCGGTCCCATCTGGGTTTCGGGATCGAGCGGGTCGCCGATGCGGATTTTCTTGGTCCGCTCTATCAGACGGTCGACAAAGCGGTCGTGGATGCCGCTCTGCACGAAGACGCGCGTGCCGTTGGAGCAGATCTGTCCGGTCGAATAGAAATTGCCGAGCATGGCGCCGCCAATGGCGTTCTCGATGTCGGCATCGTCGAACACGATCAGCGGCGACTTGCCCCCGAGTTCCATCGTCGCGTGCTTCATCTTCGAGCCGGCAAGCGACAGCACCTTGCGGCCGGTCGGCACCGAACCGGTCACCGAGACCTTGGCGACGACATCGTGGCCGACAAGCCCGGCGCCGACATCGCCATAGCCCTGCACAACGTTGAACAAGCCGTCGGGTAGCCCCGCTTCGCTGTAGATCTCGGCCAGTGCCAGCGCCGACAGCGGCGTGTTTTCCGACGGCTTGAACACCATGGCATTGCCCATGGCGAGCGCCGGTGCCGATTTCCAGCCGGCGATCTGGATCGGGTAGTTCCATGCGCCGATGCCGACACAGACGCCGAGCGCTTCGCGCCTTGTGTAGGCGAAGGGTCCGCCGAGATCGACCGACTCGCCGTTGTAGGCGGCAACGGCACCGCCGAAATATTCAAGGCAGTCCGCAGCCGAGGGCGCATCCGCCACCAACGTTTCCTGGATCGCCTTGCCGGTGTCCAGCGTCTCGATGCGAGCGAGGTCGGCGTTGCGGGCGCGTAATATGTCGGCGGCGCGGCGCAGGAT
>NZ_RZRA01000954.1:0-2105 GCF_003998945.1 Mesorhizobium sp. M7A.F.Ca.CA.003.01.2.1
CTCCAAGCCGTGGGACAAGCGCGAGACGCTGCGCAACCTGATCAAGGCCGAAGATGCCGAACTGAAGAACGCCATCATCTTCTGCAACCGCAAGGTCGAAGTGTCGGAACTGTTCCGCTCGCTGCTGAAGTATGATTTCGACGCCGGTGCGCTGCATGGCGACATGGACCAGCGCGCGCGCATGCAGATGCTGGCCAATTTCCGCGACGGCAAGCTGCGCTACCTCGTCGCTTCCGACGTCGCCGCGCGCGGCTTGGACATCCCCGACGTCAGCCATGTCTTCAACTATGACGTGCCGATCCATGCCGAGGATTATGTCCACCGTATCGGCCGTACCGGCCGCGCCGGACGCTCCGGAAAATCCTTCACCATCGCGACCAAGTCGGACACCAAATACATCGACGCCATCGAGCGGCTGATCGGCAACAAGATCGAATGGCATGACGGCGACTTGTCGACGGTGGTTGCCAGCGAAGGCGGCGAGGACGATGCTCCGCGCCGTGGCAAGGGCGCACCGCGCCGCGCCGGTCGCAAGGACGACGACCGCAGCAGGGAAAAGGGCGGCGAGCGCAAACCGCGCGAACGCCACGCCAAGCGCAGCGAAGACACGGCACCGGAAACAGTCCGCGAGGACCAGCCGGCGGCCGAGGTCGCAGCGGCAGCCGCCGACGTCGGCGAACGGCGCTCGCGCAAGGAAGCGATCCGTTCGGAAAACACCGAGCGCAAATCGTCCGATCGCAACGAACAGCGCGCACCGGAACGCGGCGATACCCGGCCGCAGCGAGACAACAGCCGCCCTGCCCGCCAACGTCACCAGGAAGACAACGATTCCACCGTTGGCTTCGGCGATGACATGCCGGCCTTCATGCGGATCGTCGCCAAGGTCTGATCCCGACCGCTTCGAAGGCAAGCCAGCCATCCGGCTTGCCTTCTCGGTAGAGCTCCAGCCTGGTTCGCCCGTTACATCGGCCCAGGCATCATCTTGGTCGGTTTTTCCAGCATCGGAAACTCGGCCTTCGAGCATTTCACGTTCGGGTTCGTCGGACTGAACATGCCGTTCGGATTGTCCCCGAGCCAGGCATGAAGGTCGTAATGGACGAACTCCTT
Source organism: Mesorhizobium sp. M7A.F.Ca.CA.003.01.2.1 (assembly GCF_003998945.1). Lineage (NCBI taxonomy): Bacteria > Pseudomonadati > Pseudomonadota > Alphaproteobacteria > Hyphomicrobiales > Phyllobacteriaceae > Mesorhizobium > Mesorhizobium sp. M7A.F.Ca.CA.003.01.2.1. Next base: position 1,108 of record NZ_RZRA01000954.1, read on the forward strand.
CGGGATGAGAGGGTAGTGCCCCTCCATCGGCCCCATGAAGGTTTGGCCAAACAGCTTCGGAGGCTCCTTTATGTCCGGCGTCAGAGGCACCAGCCATTCCGCGCCCACCAGCCGCAAACCCTTCTTGGTCGGTTCATAGATCAGCACGTTGGGGTGCATCGGGTCGAGCTTCTGGCCGACACTCGGGACATTGACGAAGTGAATACCCATGGCGCCCTTCGGGTAATCCATCGCGCCCGCTATCTTTTCTCCGCTGTAGTAGACGCAGCCGACCGTCGACAGATAGAGATCGCGGACGGCAGCGGTGTAATCCTCATATTTGGCGAGCGACTTTTTCAAGGCTTCGATGTCGGCCTTGTTGGCGTCCTCGGCCCGAGCCGAAGCAACGTTCAGCCACGCGCCTACCAAACCTGTTAAAACGAGGACGCCACAGCGCCCAAGGCTGGCTGTTCTTGTCATGCATTCCTCCCAGATTTCTGATCTGGCCGTGCAAGACCGAGGCGGAAAAATGCTGATTGCGCGGCCGGTTACACCGCCTCATCCCCGCTGGACTGCCATGATGCTATTCCTTTCCATGGCCGCCGGAAAGCTATATTTTAGCAATAACTAAATCTATACCGTACCCATCCAGAGCGCCGATGTCAGCTCAAACAAAAACGGCCCCGCATGAGGGCCGTTTCGCATCCGCTTGCCGGACGGATCAGGTGAGCGGCGACAGCTGGATCTCGACGCGGCGGTTCTGGGCCCGACCTTCGGCTGTGGCATTGGATGCGACCGGACGTGTCTTGCCGAAGCCTGTGACGGCGAAGCGCCGCTGATCCACGCCCTGACCGGACAGATAGTTCGCCACCGCCAAAGCACGACGCTGCGACAAATCGAAATTGTGCTGGTCGCCACCGGTCGAATCGGTGTGGCCGAACACGTCGACCGTGGTCTGCTTGAACTTCTTCAGCACCAGCGCGACGGAGTTCAGGACCTGGTAGAAGCCGGGCTTCACC
>NZ_RZRA01000955.1:0-2104 GCF_003998945.1 Mesorhizobium sp. M7A.F.Ca.CA.003.01.2.1
GTCGTGCCATTGTGCGCAATCCGAGGGTTTTCCTTTTCGACGAGCCGCTTTCCAATCTCGATGCCAAATTGCGTGGCCAGATGCGCGTCGAGATAAAGAACCTGCAGCGCTCGCTTGGCGTCACGTCGGTCTATGTCACACATGACCAGCTCGAGGCGATGACGTTGGCCGACATCCTCGTCGTCATGAATGCCGGACTGGTCGAACAAATGGGGGCGCCGCTCGACGTCTACGAAAGGCCGGCCTCGACCTTCGTCGCTTCCTTCATTGGCGCGCCGCCGATGAATCTCCTGCCCCTTTCGCAAGGGCCGGCTGGTCCGGCGCTGGCTGATGGCAAGACGATTGAATTTGCGCCTGCGAACGCCGTCACGCTCGGCTTCCGCCCCGAGGATGCCGACGTCACCTTCGGGTCCGAGGCACCGTCCGGCGCGCTCATCCTGCCGGCGCTGGTCGAGGCAGTCGAACCGGTAGGCGCCGAAAGTTTCCTTCACTGCGCTGCAGGTGGCAGCAGGATCGTCGTGCGGGTCGCGGGTCGCGCCACCGCCACGGTTGGCAACCAATTGCGCGTGGTTGCCAAGGCAGAAAAGCTGCACTGGTTCGATCAGGCCGGAAAGCGCGTCGGCTAATCAGAAAGATATGCCTACGCTCCACCCACGCGGCGTTCAGGCGAAGACATGCGCCTTTCCCGATACAGTCAGCCGGACGATCTCGCCGACCGCCGGCGCGTCCATGCCCGGTTTGCGCAGGACCAGCGGCGTGTTGCCGATCGCTGCCGCATCGGGCGGATCGGCATTGTTCAAGAGCCGCACCGCGACCGTGCACATCGAGCCGGCGAATTCGGATTCCGTCACCTCGCCGAACAGCATGTCCGAGGTGCCGGACATACCCTCGCGCGACGTTCTCTTCAGCGCGATCTGCTCCGGGCGAAGCATGATGCGGGCGATATCGCGGCTGTCATGGGTGTCGACCGCGATGCGGCCGAGCGGCGAGTTGGCGAAGCCATTTGATATCTTGGCCGGCAGGATGATGGCGTCGCCGAGGAATTCGGCGATCATCCTGTCCTTCGGCTTGAGATAGAGCTCGCGCGGCGTGCCGATTTGCGAGAACTTGCCGTCGCGCATCACCGCGACCTGGCTGGCGAAGGACAGCGCTTCGGCCTGGTCGTGCGTCACCAGGATGGTGGTGATGCCGGCGGCCTCCAGAAGTTCGGCCACCGCCTTGCGCATCGAGGCGCGCAGGCCGGTATCGAGCGCCGAGAACGGCTCGTCGAGAAGCATCAGCCTGGGCTTCATCGCCATGGCCCGGGCCAGCGCCACACGCTGCTGCTGGCCGCCGGAAAGCTCGTGCGGGCGGCGTTTGAGGATCGCCTTGTCGAGCCCGACGATATAGGCGAGCTCGACGATGCGCTCAGCGCGCTTGTCCTCGCCGCGGCCCATGCCGAAACCGATATTGTCGCCAATGGTCAGATGCGGAAACAGGGCACCATCCTGCGCCACCACACCGATGCCTCGGCGATATGCCGGCACCGCAGCGCCGCCGTTGGCCAATATGGCACCGTCGAGCGTGATGTGGCCCTGGTCCGGAGCCTCGAAGCCGGCAATCAGCCGCAGCAGGGTCGTCTTGCCGCAACCGGAAGGACCGACGATCGCCGTGCGGCTGCCGCTGGCGACGCTGAGGTCGACGCCGGCAAGGGCCGCCACCGGGCCGTATTGCTTGTGCAGGCCGCTGATTTCGAGAAAGCTCATCGTCCGGCCATCCGTTTCGACTGGACATAGAGCAGCCAGGTCAAGGGCAGCGACATCACCACCATGATGAAGGCGTAGGGTGCCGCCGAGGCATAATCAATCTCGCCACTGTAGGACCAGAAAGCCATCGCCAGCGTGCGGGTGCCGTTCGGTGCCAGCATCTGGGTGGCGGTCAGTTCGTTCATGATGCCGAGCGCCACCAGGGCCATGCCGGCCGCGGCACCCGGCGCCGACAGGCGGATCGTCGTCGACCACAGCGCCTGCAGCGGCGGCCGGCCGAGGCTGGAAGCGGCGCGTTCGAGTTCGACCGGCGCCTGCGCGATCGATGCCCGCAGGCTGACCAGCGCGCGCGGCAGGAA
>NZ_RZRA01000956.1:0-2103 GCF_003998945.1 Mesorhizobium sp. M7A.F.Ca.CA.003.01.2.1
GGATGAGGTCGGCGTCCTGCAGCAGGACACGGGCAAACAGCGTGCGCTGCAGTTGGCCGCCCGACAGCGTGTCGATCGGCCGCTTTTCAAAACCGCCGAGGCCCACCGCCATCAGCGCCTTGCTGACGTCATCGCGATCTTCCCTAGTGTAGCGGCCAAGCAGGCCGCGCCGTGGCCACAGGCCGAGCGAAACCAGATCCACCACCCGCGCCGGAAAGGACCGGTCGAGCTCCGATTGCTGCGGCAGATAGGCGGCACGTACACCGGGTGCGCGGACAACCTCGCCGGCCATCGGCTTCAGGACGCCGACAATACCTTTCATCAGCGTCGATTTGCCGGAGCCGTTGGCGCCGACCACAGCGGTCAGCGAGCCCTTGCGGATGGTGCCGTCGAGATGATGGATCGCCGGATGGCTGCCGTAGCCAAGCGTCAGGTCGCGGAATGTCAGGCAGGTATTTGTCATTCTGCGATCCGTAGGCGGCGAAATCCGGCTGCTGGCAGCGGCCGATTGGATATGTGATGTTATTACATTAGTCAACAAGCCAATCCGGCGGAATTGCGGCGGCAGGGTCAACTTGCCGTGTGTGCGTATCATATGCCGTTGGCCCAAGGGGATTCGACCTGGCGACCTTGCCCCAAGCCGGTCGCGACTCTAAAGAAGCGCAACCGCCACAGGAAGGAACCATCCAATGAGCATTCGTCGCATCGATGTCGGCCCGCGCATGAGCCAGATCGTCATCCATGGCAATACCGTCTATCTGGCTGGTCAGGTCGGCCAGCCAACCGGCAATGTCGCTTCGCAGACCAGGGACATCCTGGCGGCTGTCGACGAATTGCTGGCCAAGGCTGGCTCCGACAAGACCAAGATCCTGCAGGCGATCATCTGGCTGGCCGACATGAGCACCTTTGCCGAGATGAACGCGGAATGGGACAAGTGGGTGCCGCAGGGCAACACGCCAGCCCGCGCCACCGGCGAAGCAAAGCTCGCCGCCCCGGAATATCTGGTCGAGATTATTATTACCGCTGCGATTTGAGGCGTTGAAGCTGCCAATCTCCCCCCACGTGGGGGGAGATCAGCCTCACCCCTGCGGCCTGAACCTCGCCACCAGCGTGTGGCTCTCGGCCGCGTAGGTGAAGCGCACATGGGTGACCGGGTGCTCGGCGCTCCACGTCCGTCGCTCGACCACCAAGCAGGGCGCACCGGTTTCTATATCGAGTGCAGCCGCGATATGCCTGTCGGCGGCGACAGCGCGAATCCGGTGCTCGGCTTCGCTCCACGGCACGCGGCCAATCAGCCATGGTCCTGGTGCGGTGGCCACGAATTCCTCGTCCGCTGCCTCGGGCACGGCGGTGAGATTGATCAGCCGCTGTTCATGCGCGAACGGCCGCTCGCCGGCGAAATGACCGCACTCCAGCGCCAGCACCGGTCCGGCCACGCCGAGTTCCAGCAGCGCGCGATCCCCGGCGCTGCTGCGCCTTTTGTGTCGGGCGACGCGCTCGTAGCGATAGGGCAGGCCGAGCGCTTCGACCTCGATGCGGATATCGTGGATTTCCAGCACCGCGGCCTGCGACTGCGGCCGGCGCACAAAGCTGCCTGAGCGGCGGCGGCGCTCGATCAGTCCGGCCTTGGCAAGCTGCGACAGCGCCTTGTTCACCGTCATGCGCGAGCAATTGTATTGCACGCTCAACTCATGCTCGAACGGGATGCGATGACCGGGCGCCCAGGCGCCGGACAGGATTTTCTCGCTGATGTCGGAGAGGATGCGCTGGTGCAGCGAGCCGCCGCCTTCCGCCTCCACTGTACCGGCCATGCTCATGCCGAAAGCGCCGTCATCACGTTGCGAAAACGCTCAGCGATGGCCTCTCGCTTCACATGCCTGCCGCCGCTGACCTGTTTGCGGCCATGCACCCAGACGCAGTCGACCTTGCTGCCATTGGCGAAGATCCAGGCGTCGAGGATCGCGTCGCCACTCTTGCCGGCCAGCGAGGGATTTTTGGGATCGAGCGAGACAAGATCGGCGGATGCGCCGGCGGCGATCGCGGAAGCACCGGCGCCAAGCGCGACGCTGCCACCGTCGAGCGCGGCGTCGAACAGTGCGCGGC
>NZ_RZRA01000957.1:0-2103 GCF_003998945.1 Mesorhizobium sp. M7A.F.Ca.CA.003.01.2.1
GTCCTGGCGCAAATCATTGGCCGGCATTGCGGTACCCAGTCGCGCTGGGCGAATGTCCTGGCGATGGTTGCGGCCACCGAGCCGCGCCAGCAGCGGCTTCAGGAACAGTTGCGAGCAGACCAGGCTTGCCACCGGGTTGCCGGGCAGGCCGATGCACCTGATATCGCCGAGGCGGCCGAACATCAGCGGCTTGCCGGGGCGCATGGCAATCTTCCAGAAGCCGAGCGTCATGCCTTCGCCGGTCAGCACGTCGTGGATCAGGTCGTGATCGCCGACCGAGGCGCCACCAAGCGTCACGATGACATCCGCACCGGCCGCCACCGCTTTTTGCACCAGTTCGGCGATGGCCTCCTTGCGATCGGCGGCAATGCCGAGATCGAGCGCGCGGGCGCCGACCGAGTGTGCGGTGGCAGCGACGCCATAGGCATTGGACGAGATGATCTGGTCCGGGCCGAGATTACTGCCCGGCGGCAGCAATTCGTCGCCGGTGGCGATGATGGCGACCAGCGGTCGTCTTACCACCTTGACCTGGGGATGGTTGGCCGATGCTGCCAGCGACAGTGCCGCCGGGTCGAGCAAACGGCCTCTTTCGAGCAGCATGTCGCCTGTTGAAAAATCGAGCCCGATGCGACGGATATTGCGCCATTGCGCCGTCGGCTCGGTCACTTCGATTTCGCCGCCGCCGAGGTCGCGGACATTCTCCTGGATGACGATGGTGTCGGCGCCTTCGGGCAGCGGCGCGCCGGTGAAGATGCGCACCGCTTGTGCCTTGCCGATCCTACCGGCAAAACCACGTCCGGCCGGCGCCATGCCGATCACCGACAGCCTGGATGGTACCGACGCCACGTCGGCGGCTCGAGCGGCATAGCCATCCATGGCGGAAGCGTTGAAAGGTGGCTGGGTACGGAGTGCCACGACCGGTTCCGCCAGAACACGATCCACCGCCTCGAACAGAGGAACGCTTTCGCCGGCTAGAGGTGCCGCACCATCGAGCAGGCGCTCAAGCGCCTCCGCGATAGGAACCAGCGCCATCAGGAACTCGCCTTGTAGTCACCCGACTTGCCGCCGGTCTTTTCGACCAGGCGGATGCCGGTGATGACCATGGCGCGGTCTACTGCTTTGGCCATGTCGTAGATGGTCAGGCAGGCTACCGAAGCGGCCGTCAGCGCCTCCATCTCGACGCCCGTCTTGCCGGTGACGCGCGCCAGCGCGGTGACCTTCAGGCCCGGCAATGCATGGTCGGGCTCGATGTCGACGGAAACTTTGGTCAGCAGCAGCGGATGGCAGAGCGGGATCAGATCATGCGTCTTCTTCGCCGCCATGATGCCGGCGATGCGCGCGGTGCCGAGCACGTCGCCCTTCTTGGCGTTGCCGGCGAGGATCATCTTCAGCGTCTCGGGCTGCATCGCGACAAAGCCTTCGGCGATCGCCGTGCGCGTTGTTTCTTCCTTGTCGCCGACATCGACCATGTTGGCCTCGCCCTGCGCGCCGAGATGGGTCAGGCCTGATACCATCGTCAGATAGCCTCGGCCAAAGCCTTGCCTGTCAGAAGCAAGCGCGTCGCGGTGGTGACGTCCTGTTGCCGCATCAGGCTCTCGCCGACAAGAAAAGTGCCGATGTCGCTCTTTTGCAGCCTGAGGCAGTCGTCATGCGAGAAAATACCGCTCTCGCTGACCAGCAAGCGGTCGGCCGGAACCATCTTCGCCAGCCGCACTGAAGTGTCGAGGCTGGTCTCGAATGTGCGCAGATTACGGTTGTTGATACCGATCAGCCGCGACGACAGTTTTAGCGCGCGCAACGTCTCGGCCTCATCATGCACCTCGATCAGCGCATCCATGCCGAGTTCGAATGCCGTTGCCTCAAGCTCGCTCGCCAGGGCGTCGTCGACGCTGGCCATGATGATCAGGATGGCATCCGCGCCCCAGGCGCGGGCTTCGTAGACCTGATAGGGATCGAACAGGAAATCCTTGCGCAGCGCCGGCAGCGCGACGGCGGCTCGCGCCCGGGTGAGAAATTCCGGCGCGCCCTGGAAGGACGGTGCGTCGGTCAGCACCGAAAGACAGGCAGCGCCACCCTTGGCATAGGCCTGCGCCAGCGCCGGCG
>NZ_RZRA01000958.1:0-2103 GCF_003998945.1 Mesorhizobium sp. M7A.F.Ca.CA.003.01.2.1
GTCCTGCAGCTTGATGTCGACCTTTTCGGCAAGGCCAGCCTTGGCGATGCGAGCCGTTGCAAAATCGTGCTGCTCGCGGCTGATCGTCAACCCGGTGACGCGGCAGCCGATCTCGCGCGCGGCGAATTCGGCGAAGCCGCCCCAGCCGCAGCCGATTTCCAGCACATGGTCCTTCGGGCCGATCCCTGTGTCTTTCGCCAGCGCGCGATATTTGGCGGCCTGGGCGCTTTCCAGGTCGTTGGCGCCGGTCGTGTAGAGCGCCGAGGAATAGGTCATGCTCGGATCGAGCCATTGCTTGTAAAAGGCGTTGCCGAGGTCGTAATGCGCCGAGATATTGCGCTTCGAACCGGTGCGGGTGTTCTGGTTGAACCAGTGGCGGATGCGCTGGACGGTGTTGATCAGCCAACTGGTGCCGCCCGCGATACGCTCGCCAATGACCGAATTGACCACGAACAGCTCCAGGAAGCTGGTCACATCAGGGCTTTCCCAATCGCCGTCCATGTAGGATTCGGCTACGCCGATCGTGCCGCCGGAAAAGGCGCGGCCGGGCAAGCGCCAATTCTTCAGCACCAGTTCGGCATCTGGGCCAGGTCCCTTGCCGCCGACGAGGACGGCGCGGCCGTCCGGCAGCCTCACCTTGAGCGAACCGCGCGGCAGGTTCATCGCCGCCGACAGCACCATGCGCGCTTTCGCCGGCAGACCTTTGACGATCTCGGCGAAATTGAACTCATCGAGCCTGACCGCGTCGCTCAATGCTGCGCCAAAAAGTTCCTTTTGTGCCATCTCGTGCCCCCTGGATTTCCGCGGTGTCGGGGCAGATTGCCGAGCCACGGTTCTCTTGGATCATTCGCCAGCTTCGAACGCCGTTGCCGGTCCCGGGCGCTGACCGGCTCAGTGACGGGCGGGCTCGAATGAAACACGCGCTCTTTTACCAGAGCTTTAGCGCTTCCCAGTGAATCCCTGCGGCGATCTTCCACGTCATGCGGCGAAACTTCAAGAGGCAGGCCGCAAGCGGGGCTGTGCCACGCGGAATGCTTGCGCCAGCGAGAATCCGCTTTTTTGCACAGCAAAGGCCGAGCGCGCAAAAAACGCCTATGGTCGCAGAATTGCTCGTGCGATAGATCTAGCCATGCGTTATGTAATCGTCATTGCCGCCATCGCGTTTTTCCTGATCTGGGATGGCATGTACAATCAGGGCCGCTATCTCGACACAACAGTGAGAGAGCTTAGCCATGTTGTGCGATATGTTACCGGCAGAGCTTAACTCCAGTGGCGGCAGCCGCGACATCCTAGTCGATTGACGCCAACGTCCTGCCGTCACAAAAGACCCCAGCATTTTGATCGAGGAGGCGGGGTTGATCCGGCATATCGTTTTCTTCAGCGCGCGGCGAAAAGAGGATGTCGAGGCTGTGCGCACCGGCTTGCTGGCGCTCGGCAACATTCCTCATTCCAGCCTGTTCGAGGTCACGCTCAACACCAAGGTGGATCCGCTGTCGGACGAGGTCGACGTGGTCGTCTATGCGGAGTTCGCCGATGACGCCGCGCTGGCCGCCTACAAGGCGCACCCGCTCTATGCGCAGACCACCAGCAAGGTCAAACCGATGCGCGAACTGCGCTATTCCGCCGATGTCATTGCCGGAAGCTGATCGAGGCTTTGTCCCAACTGGTGCCTTTTTCGACGTCCGGTGAACTGGCGGGGGCGAAATGGCCGGGATTGCGATCAAGTCTTGAACCGATTTGCGGAATGATGCACATCGCGGCTGCATGACCCGAACCATCACTGGCACTCATCCGCTCGATCACCTGGTGCTGCCAACGCAGAGCCTTGAGGTGGCGCGAGCCCGGCTCGCCGCGCTTGGCTTCGTCGTGGCCCCGACCGGCATCCATCCCTTCGGAACGGAAAACTGCTGTGTTTTCCTGGCCGACGGCACGTATCTCGAACCGCTGGCGGTCGGCGACGAGCAGGTGGCGGCAAAGGCTATCGCGGACGGCAATGTCTTCGTCACGCGTGATCGCGCCTATCGCGACAGCAACGGCGACGAGGGGTTTTCCGCCATTGTTCTAGGTACGGGCAATGCCGATGCCGACCATGCACGCTATGTC
>NZ_RZRA01000959.1:0-2092 GCF_003998945.1 Mesorhizobium sp. M7A.F.Ca.CA.003.01.2.1
GTTCAAGACACCTGACGCCGCAAATATCGCCCCCCTCGATACGGCGATCGCCGGTGAGGCCGTGGCCAGCGTCAAGGCTCTGCTCGAACAGGCCCGTGCGGCCTCCGTTCTGGTCTCCGACCGGCCGGATGCCGAGAAGCTCACTGCCATCGCGCTGATCGGCGCGCGCGGCGACCGCGATGCGGTTTCCCTGCTCACCTCGGTCGAGGCGAATTCCACCGACGCGGTCAGGCAAGCGGCGACAGCCGCGATCGCCAACATCAATTCGACGCTGGCCTTTTGGGATGCCGGGCAGAACATCTGGTACGGCATCTCGCTGGGCTCGGTGCTGCTGCTGGCGGCAATCGGCCTCGCCATCACCTTCGGCGTCATGGGCGTCATCAACATGGCGCATGGCGAGATGGTCATGCTCGGCGCCTACACGACCTTCGTCGTCCAGCAGGTGATCCGTACATCCTTCCCTGACCTGTTCGACTGGTCGCTGGTCATCGCACTGCCGCTGGCCTTTCTCGTCGCCGCTCTGGTTGGCCTGATCATCGAGCGCGGCGTCATCCGCTTCCTCTATGGCCGGCCGCTTGAAACACTGCTGGCGACATGGGGCGTCTCGCTGATCCTGCAACAGGCCGTGCGCTCAATCTTCGGGCCGACCAACCAGGAGGTCGGCAACCCATCCTGGATGTCGGGCTCGTTCAATGTCGGACAGTTGGCGATCACCTGGAACCGCCTGTGGATCCTGGTTTTCGCGCTCGCTGTCTTCGGCATCCTGCTCTACGTGATGAAGCGCACGCCCTGGGGCCTGCAGATGCGCGCCGTCACCGCCAACCGGCGCATGGCTGCCTCGATGGGCATCAGGACGCCGTGGGTCGACGCGCTGACCTTCGCGCTCGGCTCCGGCATTGCCGGCATTGCCGGCGTCGCGCTGAGCCAGATCGACAACGTCTCGCCCAATCTCGGCCGCGGGTACATCATCGACAGCTTCATGGTCGTTGTCTTCGGCGGCGTCGGCAATCTGTGGGGCACGCTGGTCGGCGCCTTCTCGCTCGGCATCGTCAACAAGTTCCTCGAGCCTTATGCGGGCGCGGTGCTCGGCAAGATCGTCGTGCTGGTGCTGATCATCCTGTTCATCCAGAAACGCCCGCGCGGCCTGTTCGCGCTCAAGGGGAGGGCGGTGGAAGCATGATCACGGGACGCTTCTTTGCCGCCGGCGCGGACCGCCGCATCGCCATTACGATCTCCATCCTGCTGGCGGTGGCCGTCATCGTGCCGTTGCTCAACCTTGCGGTGTCTCCTACCAGCGCCTTCTACATCCCATCCTACATCGTCGCGCTGACCGGCAAATATCTCTGCTATGCGCTGCTTGCCTTGGCGCTCGACCTGGTCTGGGGCTATTGCGGCATCCTTTCGCTCGGCCACGGCGCCTTCTTCGCGCTCGGCGGCTATGCAATGGGCATGTATCTGATGCGCCAGATCGGCTCGCGCGGCGTCTATGGCAATCCCGTCTTGCCCGACTTCATGGTGTTCCTGAACTACAAGGAACTGCCATGGTTCTGGTATGGCTTCGACCATTTCTGGTTCGCCGGCCTCATGGTGCTCGCGGTGCCTGGCCTGCTGGCTTTCGTCTTCGGCTGGTTCGCCTTCCGCAGCCGCGTCACCGGCGTTTATCTCTCCATCATTACCCAGGCGATGACGTATGCGCTGCTGCTTGCCTTTTTCCGCAACGACATGGGGTTCGGCGGCAACAACGGCCTGACCGATTTCAAGGATATTCTGGGCTTCAACGTGCAGGCCGACGCGACGCGCTCGGCGCTGTTTGCCGCCAGCGCGGTGATGCTGGCACTTGCCGTCTTCGTCACCTGGGCGATCGTCGGCTCAAAATACGGCAAGCTCTTGATGGCGGTACGCGATGCCGAGAGCCGCACGCGCTTCCTCGGCTGGCGGGCGGAGAACGTGAAACTGTTCGCCTTCACCGTCTCGGCCGTCATGGCCGGCATAGCCGGCGCGCTCTACGTGCCGCAGGTCGGCATCATCAATCCGGGTGAATTCGAGCCGGCCAATTCGATTGAAGTCGTCGTCTGGGCGGCTGTCGGCGGGC